>JAISOQ010000183.1 GCA_031275515.1 Treponema sp.
GGGTCTGACCCTAATGTTTCGGGCCGCCCGCCTCTCTCCCTCGGACGCCTCTCTCTCGGGTACAGCCTCATGCACGGTCCCTTCCTTGTGATGGGGTCTGACCCCAATGTTTCGGGCCGTTCGCTTCTCTCCCTCGGACGCCTCTCTCTCGGGTACAGCCTCCGGCGCCTCCCCTTCCACTATCCTCGACCCATACCGGTCCCCCCATATATGCCCTATCCTCCCCTCTAGCCGGTTGTACCGCTGGGCAAACGTCTGCTTTAACCATTTCATTATCACCGGAAGTTCCTTCCCATCCTCCGGCTTAATATAAAACCTAAGCCAGTCGTCCTCCAAATTCAGCCCCCGAATCTCGAAGGCAAACCGTTTTTTGAGTTCATAAAACACCCTGGCAAAAACTGCCAGAGCCTTATGCCGACGGAACAGCGGTTCCCGGTTATTAATGCGGGTGTGGATTTCGTACCAAACCCCCTGTTTGAGTATGCGTAAAGGTCTCATAATGAGGTCTGACCCCCGTAACCCTCTCGATGAGGGGGCTAACCTTTACTTCGCTGGTTTAGATCCGATCAGCGTAAAACTCAGGCTGCATTGGTAACGTTCAGTGCTTTCGGGGTTGACGATCTTGTCAGAGGCAAAATAACCTACCGAACCGGTGGAAAAGTCCTTTCCATGGGCGTAGATAGTTGACCAAACCCTGCCCTCGCTGTCTTTGATGGTAAGTTCGAGGAATTTGGGGGCTTTGGAATCACGTTTCGCTGGTTCCGGCATATAATCTCCTTATAAAGTTTTATTGTGGCTTTTCCCTGATGCGGCGGTCAAAGCGGCTGCTTTGACATCTACCGTATTGAGCATAACGACAAGCTTCTCCTTGTCGATAAGATCTATAAGCCGGGCTTCAGTGTAGCGTTTCGCTTCGTCCGTAAAGGATCCTACCGCGATACAGATGCCCTTGCCTGCTTTGACTTCTTTTACATGAGCATGAAAATCCCGGAGAATGAGTTCCCCCACCGATCCCTGGGTACGGATAAAACGGAACATCACCACATCAGCCCATTTGGGGGTATCCACCTCAGCCAGAATATCAGCCCATTCGTTTTTATTAACTGAAATATTGGAAATCTTGATTTTAGCCCTGGTAAAATAGGTCATGACGATCTTTCTGCAAAGAGCCACAAAATCGGAAGAAGGGGCCATCAGAAAAATCTGAAGGTTCTTATTCGCGTTAAGTTCCTGGTATTTTCCCAGGAGGATAGCTACATCCTTGTAGGAGGCATTGGTGGTCTGGATGTCCCGGAGATACGTCAACGCCTTGCCGATTTCGTTTTTTTTGAGGTATGCCGTAGCCAATTTATATTTGAGTTCCAGGGACGCGTCAGGCTTGATATTCTGATGTTTTAAGCCGATCTCAAAATCTTCTACAGCCCTATCGTACTGGTGGCGCTCCATGTTGATGCTTCCGCACATAAGACAGGCGCTGGGTCCCATCAGCGGGTCCGGTCTAAGATGGCTGAATACCTTTAAAGCCTGTTCCTGCTGGTTGGCTTCAAAATAACATTCCGCTAAGGTGTACAGGGATTCCTTGTCTTCCGGCGCTATATCTATGGCTTTACGGATGAACGACATGGCTTCCTTGTACTTCTTTATTTTGAAAAACGCATGACCTAGATACCGGAGGGTGGCCGCATGTTCGGGATCCTGGGCGCGGACTTGTTGAAGTATAGAAATAGCCTTCTCGTAGTTATTCCGCTGAAATTCCAGAACCCCAAGGTTAAAGTTCACTTCAAAGTTATCCTGCTTGTGGGCTCTGGCCAACGTCAGGCCCTTATACGCCTCATCCTGAAATCCCAGCTTCATTGCGGAAAGACCGTAACGCATATATACATTCTGATCATTGGATCCTATGTCGATTAAGGTTTCATAGGCTTTATATGCTTTATCCCAGACTTGATCTTCAAAATAAATATTTCCTGCAATCTGCAGCGCTTGAGCATCCCGGGGATTGTGGTCCAACCGTTTCTGCGCCGTCTTCAACGCGGCATCTTTCCCTTTACTCTGCAGGAGTTTCGCCCCAATCTGGGCTTTGAGAAACATAAAACCAAGAACCCCTAAGGAGAGAACTATAAAAATAGCTAAAAAAGGAACCATACTACTCATAATATTCTCAATTATCGAGAAAAATCCTTGCTGCCTTTAAGAAAATTATACACCCGCTGGTAATAATTATAGAGAAAATGGGGGTATTTTAAGCATTGACAAATTCTCAAGCCCTGTCTACAGTTTTACGGAGAAGGAGTTTGATTAATGGCTTCTACTATTGGCATAAAACTTGCTAATGGGGAATTTTATTCTATAGTTGAAGAGAATTCCAATATTAAAAAACGGATGATCCTTACCACAGTTCATGATACTCAGAGGAGTATGCAGATCGATCTCTACAAGAGTTTTACCCGATCTATGGCCGACGCCCTTTATATAGGCAGTATCGTGGTGGAGAACATCAAAGAAAAACCCAAAGGCGGACCTTCGATAGAATTAATCATTACATCTAATGCCAATGGTGAAATTATCGCGGATGCCATCGATCTGGACTCTTCATCCAGCAATACCGGGGAGTATCTGCACCTGATCGTATCCCTCAAGTCCCTGGAAGAGAATATCGGGGAACCGGAAGATTTCAACTACGATTTCCAAGACTTTGATTTCCACGAGCCGCCGCCTGCGGGACTCTACGAAAAAGCCGCTCCCATTCAAGAAAAAAAGGGACATAAATCCCTCTGGCTTATCCTCATTGTTATCGGGGCGCTGCTCATTATACTGGGGTTCTGTTTGTGGTTTTTTGTCCTCCCCGATCAGGACGGGCAAACCGCCCTGACCCAGGCTCAAACCCAACCGGTCTCAGAACCAGAGGCCGCCGTCGCTCCTGAACCGCCGGCCCCCGAGCCGGAGCCAGAGGCGGCCGTCGCTCCTGAACCACAGGCCCCCGAGCCGGAGCCAGCTTCCGTAACCGAATCCCGGCGGACCGAAGCGCCCGTCATAGAAGCCCCGTCCGCCCCGCCGTCTGTCTCGAAAAACCAGGAGGCGGCTCCCCGGAGAAGCAGACGGAATCCCCCGGTGGCTTCTTATAATGTTCCTAAAACCATTCCCCGGGAGGGTCATCCCTATCAAATACGGTGGGGGGACACTCTTTGGGATATTTCGGAGGCTTTCTATCGCAATCCCTGGCTCTATCCCCGGATCGCCCGGTTTAACGCTATCAGGAACCCGGATCGTATTGTTGCAGGAAGAACTATTCGTATCCCGTCGAAAAATTAAGGCTATTTTCATTTTTCTTGCCTTCTTCTTTCTTTCGGATCTGTGTTCCTGTCAAACCCGGAATGTTTTGGATTTAAAACCGGCCCAAGCCGCTCATCTTATTTCAAAAGGGGACTTGGGCTTTATCCTCCGCGCCCGGCCTTCCCGGTTGGGGGAACTCCTCACCCTCCATAACGGGGCGGCTTTTTACGCGGGACTTGTGGCGGAAGAACAGGCCGCCGCTTCCCGCGCCGAAACCGGCGGCCCGGAGGAATCCGGTTCCGGCGAGGCTGTCGGCGCCCAGGCGGTCAACGCCGCGGCAAACGCCAGAATCGCCGAGACCCTCTACATGGTTTCCCTGAAAAGTTCCTCACCCCTGGTCCGGGAAGCGGCGGCTCAAAAACTCGTCCCCCTGGTTCTGAAAACCGGGGACAAAGATGCGGCCCGCCGTCTTGTTCGGAACATCCGGGACAGAAACGGAAAGGAATCTTCCCAAGAGAAGCTCCTCACACTGATAGACGCCCTGCCCCGGGAAGCCCCTCAGCCGGCCAGCGCCGAAAGAGACAAGGCGGTTCAGGATTTAGCCGTCTTTTTTCTGACCGCTCAAATCGACGAGGCGTACCGCCAGGGCTGGGCGGCTATTGATCCGGGGTTCTTCACTGAGGCGGAAAGGGCCGCCGTAACCGGACGCATTGCGGTCTCCCGCTCGTCTTTTACCGAAGCCCTCGCCTCTTTCAGGATAACCTTGGAAAAAGACGAACCCCTCTTTTTCCGGTACCCGGCCCTGTTAAACGACCTGGGCCGGACTTTTCAGTTCACTGCCGCCGCAGCCGAGGGGTCCGCCCTGTTCCAGGAATGGGAAGCAGGGCTTACCAGCGGTAAGATCGCCGGTATAATAGTAGAAGAGGTTGACCTTGAAATCCGGTATCTCCTCCTGCACTTTGCGGGACGCATGGAACGCCGACTGGGGCGGTTTGGAGAAGCGGTAGAAATCTTTACCCGCGCTCTGGACGCCACCTCCGACCCGATCCAGGAAGACTCCTGCATCTGGTATATCCTGGACATTACCCAGTCCGCCAACCCCGAATCCTTCACTCCTCTTCTTAAAACCTATCTGCCCCGCTGGCATTCGCCCAGCTATTTTGAAGACATCCTGGAACGCCAGGCCAGGTATTTCATGGCGAAGGACCAATGGGACGCCCTGCTCGAAGTGTACTCCCTCTTTCCAAAAGAATCCGGCTGGGCGGCCCGGGGCCAATACGCCTACATCCTGGGCCGGGCGGTTTCCCTGGGTTTCCCCGTCGGGGACTCTTCCCCGGAACCGGCGGCGGAATTTTTCCGGGCCGCCCGGGAAGAACCGGCGGCGTCCTTTTATTACCGCGCCCTGGCCGGTTATCTTTTGGACGCCCCCCCTCTCGTGTTCCCGGACGCCCAAGATTCAGGCTCCGGGGGGCAAAGAACAGAGGACGGGGTCCCGCCGGCATCATGGATGGACGATCCGGGACGTTTCCCCCACCGGGAGGCCATGTCTTTCCTTCTGGGTTTTTTCCAGTATGGCGCGGCAGGCCATGTCGCCCCTTATCTGCAGCGCCTCCAGGAAGAACTCACGGTGGACGAACTTAGGGCTTTGGCGGAAGCCTTTTACGAAGCGGAACGCTGGAACGAGGCCATACGTCTCATGGCGATCTGCAAGGGCCGGGAGGGCTACGAGCTTACCAGGAGGGATCTGGAACTCAGTTTTCCCCGGCCATTCCAGGATTTAACGGAGGCCTATGCCCGGGAAACAGGTATCCCGGCCCCCCTCCTCTATGGGCTTATCCGCACGGAAAGCGCGTTTGACCCAAGCGCTTATTCCCGGGCCGGGGCGGAGGGACTTACCCAGCTTATGACCGCCACAGCCCAGGACATGGCGGATCGCCTGGGCCGCCGGGGAGGACCGCAATACGCCCAAAACGGGGAGATAGACCTAAAGGACCCGGAGACCAACATACACCTGGGGGCCGTCTACCTGCGGTATCTTATGGACACTCTGAAAAGGCCCATGATCGCAGTGCTGGCCTACAACGGAGGCATGGGAAGGGTCCGGCGCTGGCAGGCGGCGAGAAAACAGCTTCCCGAGGACCTTTTTTTGGAAACCATAGAAATATTTGAAACCCGTGATTACGGACGCAGGGTCTTTGGCGCGGCGGCGGTATACGGATATTTGTATTATGGTATATCGATGGAAGACATTGTTACCGATATTATAAATTAAAGCGGAAAAGCACAATATGTTGAGCCTGTCTCAAAACTAATTGATTGTGCGCTGGCGCATACGGTTTTGGGACAGACTTGAACCGTAGACTCTTGCAGTTTTTCAGGCTTTTACCCTGCGGACCGAAGGTTTACGAACCTACGGTTCGACAAAACTGCGAATTTCAAGGCTGCTTTCCCAAAACTGAAGTTTTGGGAAAGTCTCTGTTGTTTCAAAACATGGTTGACGCAAACCTTGGGTCCTTGGACCATTTAGCCTGGAGGGGCCGTTCGTGTTTCTAAAATCCTTTTTCTCTATCCGGTCGGATCGCAAATACCGTCTTGGTTCTATTCTGGGAGCTGTGGGTCTGGCTCTCATCGGTATTTTTCTGGGATTTTCCATAACTACGTCCCTGTTCGATTTACCTTTCTTCTTTCCGGCGCCGGGGGACTTTTTTGTCGCCGCCTATGGAATTCTGGCCTTCATGATTCCCGCCTACCTTATCGCCGCGGCTCTTATCCTGCTCGACGCCGCCTACCGTCCGGACCGGATCTTCATCCTAAGCGCCATGATTTTCCCTTTTATGACCCTTGCCATAGGTTTCGCCATTTTTCGGGATTATAACAGCCATGCAGAACGTTTCCGTTTCATGGCCCTGCTGGGGAAAACCGGTTTTAGCTTCGGCATCCTCCTTTTGACCTTTCTGGAAGTCGCGGTCATCCGGGCCTTGGCCGTCCTGCTCTTCCCCCTGCGGTCCAAATCCCCGGCAGGAGGAAAAGCCGCCGGTTTCAATAGGACCTTCCCCCTCCTCGGGCCGCCTAAGCCGAAAACCAGGAGGGCTTACGCCGAAACCGCCTCGGAGGAGGATGAGGCGGACAAGGATGAATCCCCCTCCGGGGCAATCAGACAACAAGAGCCGCAAACCAGGACATCTCACACGGGCGCGGTTAAGCCGTCAACCTGGTACGACAGTTCCCCGGTTTTATCCCAGGAAGATAGAGGTCCCCCGGACACCTATAAACCGGGGACCTTCAAAGCCCTGGAAATCCGGCGTATCTCCGCCGCCGGGCTGTCCGGGCTTTTAGACCGGAAGACTCTGCGTTTGGAGTATCACGACAGGGAGCGGGAAACCCGGACCGCGGAAATCAAAGTTCCGGCGGAAATCGCCGCAGAAATCGTCCCCAGAGAACTTGAAGATTCTGCGGAAATTGGAGAGTCAGCAGGAACTGAAGAGTTTGTAGGGATGGAAGTTTCTACAAACTCTCTGGAAGAAGCCCTTGAACGGGCCGAAGTCTTCCCCGGTAATGAGGATTTCCCGGATACCGGGGATCCGGACATCGATCCGGGAGAAGCCGGCGGCATTCCGGCGGGAGAGGAGGATTTTGACTTTCCCGAAGATGAAGAAGAACGGGGGAATGAAGAAAGCGTTCCCCTGCCCCCCTCCGCCGCGCCGGCAGTGGCCGCGGCAGTGCATCCGGCGGTTATATCGCTGCCTGCGGCGGTGGAGGCCGGCGTCCCGGTTCCCCGGCAGGAGGCGTCCCTTGAGGGTTCCCCGGCCAGGGAGAAAAAGCCCGGCGCCCGTAAGGCGGCCCAGTTTAAACCCTACCGGATCCCGGTAGACGGCATCCTGAATCAGTACCCGGACGGCCAGTACTGGATCATAGACCAGCCGACCAGGGATGCGGCGAATGTCTTACAGAAGACTTTGGAGGAATTCGGTATACAGGCGGAAGTGACGGGCATCAGGAAGGGGCCGGTAATCACTATGTTCGAAATACTCCCGGCGCCGGGGGTTAAACTCTCCAAAATCGTCAACCTCCAGGACAATATCGCCCTCCGCCTTGCGGCTTCCTCTGTGCGCATCGTAGCCCCAATCCCGGGAAAACACGCGGTAGGCATAGAAGTGCCGAACAGGAAACGGAACATTGTTTCGTTTCGGGAGATCATCGACGGGGAACAAAAGAACGACGCGGCCCGGGCAGGAAAGAAGGACATCCGGGGGCCGGAAATTCCCGTGGTCCTGGGAAAGGACATCACCGGGGAAGCCCAGACTATGGACCTGGTTCAAATGCCCCATCTCCTCATCGCCGGGGCTACCGGCTCGGGAAAGTCGGTGTGCGTCAATACCCTGATCCTCTCGATCCTCTACCAGCGCGCCCCGGCGGAATGCCGCCTTCTCCTGATAGATCCGAAAATCGTGGAACTCAAACTCTACAACGATATACCCCATCTCCTTACCCCGGTGATAACCGAACCCAAACGGGCTTTCCAGGCCCTGCAATACTGCCTCTTTGAAATGGAACGCCGGTATGCCTGCCTGGATTCTATGGGGGTCCGGGACATCAAGACCTACAACCGGCGTATACGGGAACGGAATATCGCGGCGGAACACATGCCCTATATCGTAGTGGTCATAGACGAATTTGCGGACCTCATGGTTACTACCGGTAAGGAACTGGAATCTACCGTTGCCCGTCTGGCGGCGATGAGCCGCGCCGTGGGGATACACCTGGTTCTTGCAACCCAGCGTCCGTCGATTGATGTCATTACCGGGCTTATCAAGGCCAACATCCCAAGCCGCATCGCCTTTATGGTAGCCAGCAAGATGGACAGCCGCATCATTATCGACATGGTTGGGGCGGAAAAACTTCTGGGTAAAGGGGACATGCTCTATGCCGGCGTGGTAGACCCCTTTCCCATCCGTATGCAGGGCGCTTTTGTCTCCGAAGAAGAGGTAGAGCGGGTGGTGGATTATGTCAAGACCCTGGGACAGCCTGACTACATCGACGATGAGATTTTCTTTGACGACGACGAAGACGACGCGCCTCCCCTTTTTGCAGAAGGGGAAGATCCCCTCTACGACAAGGCCCTGGAAATCGTGGTGCAGCAGGGCAAGGCCAGCGCCAGTTACATACAACGGCGGCTCAAGATAGGGTACAACCGGGCTGCCCGGCTGGTGGAAGAAATGGAAATCCACGGCGTAGTAGGTCCCGCCCAGGGGTCCAAACCGCGGGAACTGCTCAGAGGGGTATGATCCCTGAATTACGCGAACTTGTACGAATTGATGGGGTTTTGTTCTGAAAATCCGCGTTAATTCGTGTAATTCGCGGTTGATTGTTTTGTAAGCCGGATTTTACATCCAGCCCAAAAATGCGAAAAAAAGGCGAATAAGGTTCCTTATTCGCCTTTTATCTCAAGGTGTTTCAAAACTTGTTAATTTTGAAACAAAGCCTCATCTTAGTTACCCCAGGGTATTATAAAGACCAGCCCCTCTCTCCCCGGCGGCACACTATTAGGATCAAGAGGATTAGAGCCATCCTTGAGTTCAAGAGAATCGGAATACCCATCCCCATCGCTATCCGACTTAAGCGGATCGGTTGGCGTGAATGAAGCGGGGGGAAAGTCCGCGGGGAAGTTATCAGGTCTTTTACTAGGATCAATGTCCCGATCTTTTTTCCCATTGATTTCTTCCCAATCGCTTAATGTATCGCCATCAGTATCCCAGTTATTCGGGTCTGTGCCATACTCATATTCCTCTTTGTTAGTGAGCAAGTCCCCATCCAGGTCAGCATTCGGATCGAGATCACCGCCATGTTCCTGTTCCCACCAGTCAGGGAGACCATCCTCGTCTTGGTCGCCGGGGGCAACTACCTCTATGTAGGGAGTACCATTATCATTTCGCACGATGAGGAACCTCGGCTCGGTACTGGTCAATGTCAATGAGACAGGATTACCGTCCCTATCAGCCCCAACAGTCTTACTTCCTTCTATGGTTTCAACGGTTATCTTGATATTGTAAGTACTCGGATTAAGACGCAGTCCTGCATACCCTCCGTCTGGTATAGGCTGATCGACGAGAGGACTATACTCATAGCCCCCCACTTCCCTCTTTTTCTCCGCTTTGGTAATCTCAAACGTACTCCGGTTCAATATCCAGAGGTTATTGTTGTCGGTTACTAAAACCGGAAGCCCCACTGTTATCCCGTCCTTCAATACTACAATGGCCGTTATCTGTCCCACCAGGATCTGAATCGCCTTCTCAAAATAGTCGTTCTGCTCCTTTAGTTTCACACTGATCATATAACCCCCAGGCTCTCGCGATTCTGAGTAGAATGCCCGGTCCTCAATGGGTACAATAGGAGAACCCAGTAATTCCTCACTCCCTGCCTTTACCGAAACAACCTGCGTACCGGAAAAGTTAATAACCTGAAGTATACCAGAGGGCTGAACTATAGCCTCAGTGCTGAAATAATGGGAAATGTTCTTTTTCTTTTCTATTGTTACCCTTTTAGGCTCAAGAGAGTCAAAGCCGTCGGGATAGATCACCTGGATGTCATAGGTTCCCGGATCAAGGATCACCCCCCGCGCCTCATTTGAGGGGATGGGAAAATATTTTTCCACCGAACCCTGCACATCAATCCTATCACTGGAAACCATATTGCCATCCACGTCCTTAATCACAACTTCTTTTATTTCTGTACGGGGGGATAGGTTGTGAATTACCGCACCGCCTTTTGCTGCGAATAACTCTTCAGGATTCCGCAGCTCATTGGGAATATCTATGGTACATCCAGCCATCATCAGCAGGCCCATGATTACGGCTCCTCCTAATATCAGCCGCTGAAAAAAACTCCGATTTTTCATTTCGTTTCTCCTTA
>JAISOQ010000048.1 GCA_031275515.1 Treponema sp.
GTTATGAGCCTGGCGGACCGGGCGGAAGAACTGGGAATGAAGTACCTGGCGCTGACGGATCATGGCAATATGTTTGGGGCCATGGAATTCCTGGCGGCCTGCGAAGAAACCATCAACGAAAAACAGGAGCATGTTAAGCGCCGGAATCCCATCCATCCCATCATCGGCTGCGAGGTCTATGTAGCCTCCGGCTCCCGGAATGAAAAAAGAGGCTCCGAGAGCGACAACAAATATTATCACCTGATTCTTTTGGCGGCCAGCCGGGAAGGGTACTTCAACCTGGTAAAGCTCTGTTCTTTTGCCTATACCCAGGGGTTCTATTACCGGCCGCGGGTGGACGATGAGCTTCTGGCGCAATATCACGGGGGCCTTATCGCCCTTTCGGCCTGCGTGGCGGGAGAGATACCCCGGCTCATCCAGGCGGGGAAGACGGAGGCGGCGGAGGCCAAGGCCCTGTATTACCGGGACCTCTTTGGGAAGGATGAACAGGGGAACCCCAATTTTTACCTGGAGATCCAGGACCACGGCATAACCGCCGCATGGCTCAAGGGCAGTCTCTCCCAGGGGCAGATAAACGAGGCCCTTGTTGATATATCCCGGCGGACCGGCATACCCCTGGCAGCCACCAACGATGTTCATTACCTCAAACAGGAAGACGCCGCTGCCCACGATATTCTCCTCTGTATAGGAACCAGCAAACTCAGAAGCGAGGAAAGGCGGAAACGCTATTTTGGGGATCAATTCTACCTGAAATCCGGGGACGAAATGGCCGCCCTCTTTCGGGAATACCCGGAGGCTGTTGCCAATACGGTACGCATAGCCCAGCGGTGCAACGCCGATATTCCCAGGGTCAAGACCAAGGACCTGCCCCAATACCTTCCTGAATTCGAGATACCCCCGGGGTTCAAGGATGCGGATGAATATTTACGGCATCTTACTATGGAAGGATTGGCCAAACGGTACCCTGAGTTGTCTCAACAGGTGGTTCAACAGGCGGAATACGAGCTTGACACCATTATCAAGATGAAGTTTACCGGCTATTTCCTCATTGTGGCGGACTTTTGTAACTGGGCAAAGGAGCATGACATCTGGGTAGGCCCTGGACGGGGTTCCGGCGCCGGGTCCATTGTGGCCTACGCCATCAGGATCACCGACATCGATCCCCTAAAGTACGGGCTTCTCTTTGAGCGGTTCCTCAACCCGGAGCGTATCTCCATGCCCGACTTCGATATAGACTTCTGCAACGAGCGCCGGGAGGAGGTGATCAAATACGTCACCGATAAGTACGGCAAGGAAAGAGTAGGGCAGATCATCACTTTTGGAACCTTGGGGGCAAAACAGGTCGTCAGGGATGTGGCCAGGGCCCTTAATATCAGTATTCCCGAATCGGAGATGATCACCAAACTTATCCCCAAGGACCCTAAGATCACCCTGGCCAAGGCCTTTGCGGGAGAGCCGAAATTGAGGGAACTGGAAACAGACTCTAAATACGCCGAGCTTTTCAGCCTTGCCCGCAAGCTGGAGGGGCTTAACCGTCATTCCAGCCTTCACGCCGCCGGGATAGTGATAGGCAAAACCGCCTTGACCGACTATGTCCCGCTCTACCGGGAACCTGAATCCAAAGGCGGAAGCATCGCCACCCAGTATACCATGAACTTCCTTGAAAGCTGCGGCTTGGTAAAGATGGATTTTTTGGGGCTCAAGACCCTGGACCTCATCAAAAACACCCAGGATCTGATCCGCGAACGGGGCGGCCAGTGCGCGGGTTTTGATATAGAGGCGATCCGGGAAGATGATCCGGCAACGTATACTATGCTGGCAGAAGAAAGAAACGAGGGGATATTCCAGTTTGAAAAAAGCTGGTGGAAGGAGATTCTGAAGAAGGCTAAACCCGCCAGCATTAACGAACTTACCGCCCTTACCAGTTTAGGCCGTCCGGGGCCAATGCAGTACATTCCCCAATTCATAGAATCCAAATGGGGCCGCCAGACTATTGAGTATCCTGATCCCTCTCTGGAAGAGGTACTCAAGGAAACCTACGGGGTTATCGTTTATCAGGAACAGGTCATGCAGGTGGCCCGGATCATCGCCGGGTACAGCATGGGCCAAGCCGATCTGCTCCGGCGCGCTATGGGGAAGAAGAAAAAAGAAATCATCAATAAGGAAAAAACGCCCTTTATCGCCGGAGCAATCAAACAGGGATTTTCCGAAGAGACCGCAGGCCGTATTTATGATATTCTTGTCCCTTTTGCGGAATACGGCTTTAACAAGAGCCATGCCGCAGCTTATTCGGTCCTCTCGTACCGTACCGCCTGGCTCAAAGCCAACTTTCCCGCGGAATTCATGGCGGCCAACTTGACCAACGAAATCGGCAGCCCCGACAAGGACAAACTCAGCGCCTATATCGAGGTGGCCCGTAAGATGGGCCTTGCCATTGATCCGCCGGACATTAACCGTTCCCGGAAGTATTTTTCCGTGGCGGAGGGTCGTATCTTCTACGGCTTCCTCGGAATCAAGGGCCTGGGGGCCGCTGCCGCCGATGAGATCGTCGCCTGCCGGAAGGACGGCCCTTATAAAGACTTTATAAACTTTCTCGACCGGGTGAACATTAAAACCGTGGGCAAGAGCGTTATCGGCCTCCTGGTCCAGACTGGAGCCTTTGACGGTTTCGGGGTCTCCCGTTCGATCCTGATGGGAAATCTTGAACGGGCGGTGGAATACGCCCAGGGCAAGAAGGACGACAAGCAATTCGGCCAAACCAGCCTCTTTGAGGACACCGGGGAAAAGGAATACCCCGATTTTGTTTTTGATCCCTTCCCTGAAACAAGCCGGGCGGAGAAGCTCAAAATAGAGAAAGAACTCATCGGCTTTTATTTTTCCGGCCATCCTATGGACGATTACAAGGATCTTTGGCGGCGGGTGGTAACGGAGGATCTTGGCAAAGTCGAGTCCCTTACTCCCGGAAACTGCGTCCTTTTGGGGATCATCAAGGCCATTAAAATCATCACTACCGCTAAAGGCGCAAAAATGGCCTTTACAACCCTGGCGGATTATAACGGCGAAATTGAGGCGATCTTCTTTGCCGGCGCCTGGGAGAAGTGTCAGGCCAGGATTGAAACCGACAAGATCGCCATTCTTAAAGGCAAGATCGAATACCAGCAGGATAAGGACCGGTACAGCTTTGTGGCGGACGATGTGGTCAGCCCGGAAGAAGCGGAAGCCGCGGCTGCTCAGGCGGAAGCCCAGGCCCGGAAATGGGACAAGTACCGGAATGTCTGGCAGTACAAGGCGGACCTTAAACTTGCCAATCCCGCTTCCGCCGCCAAAGGGAGTTATACTATCGCGGGGTTCCTTACGTCTCTGCGGGAGATCACCGATAAGAAGGGCAACGCTATGGCCTTTGGAACCCTCAGGGATTTTGAGGGTGAAATCGACCTTGTTTTCTTCGCTTCGGTTTGGAAGGAGTGCAAGGACCTCCTTGCGGTGGACGAGTTTTTCGTTCTCAAGGGGAACATAGATCCTGCAAACGACAAAAATCCCGGGAAACCGGGATTTAAGGTGACCAGCGTCCCGGATCTTACGCGCCTTATGCGGGCCGCTGCCAAAGAAAACGCCGCCGGTTCCAGCAGCGAACAGAAAAGCGTCTGCCGGGAGGTGCACATCCGGCTGTCGGAAACGGCGGCGCAACAGGAATCGGCCCTCTCCTCCCTGCGGAACCGTCTGGTGGAGAGTCCCGGTTCCTGTCTGGTGTTCATCCATGTACCGGTCCCGGCTTCCGGCGGGGAAGCGGTGATCCGCGCCGCCGCCCGGATGTCCGGGGAGGACGCCCGGTTTGAGGCTCTGTCCGCCTGCGCGGGAGTGGCGAGCGTATGGCGGGCCTAGCTCTGTTTGACTGAAACTGGTACAAG
>JAISOQ010000069.1 GCA_031275515.1 Treponema sp.
CGCTTATCAGGAAGATGTCAGCCAGGCTATGGCCGCCGGTATGAACGGCCATATTGCAAAGCCGGTGGATTTTTCGGAACTCATGAGGGTCCTGGCGGAAAAAGTGAGCTAGGCAGGTCTGCAATTTCACGAAGGAACGATAATTTATCCGAATAATGCGTGGAAGTCAGCGTTAATTCGCGGACCTTTAAATTATTTCATCGAACCCACGTTATATAAATTTGAATGGGACAAACCAATAGGTCAAAAATAATGCCAGAGGCTGTGTGCTAATCCGCAGACAAATTCTTAAATAACCTTGCCCTGCCTGGGGTAAAATGGAACGGACGGCGGCTACCCGGGGTAACCGCCGGCTTACTTTCTGATTCCCGCTAATAATCGGCTTTTCCCCTCCGGGATTTTTTCATCAGTTTCCGCTGAATCGCTTTCTTTTTCCGGTTCAGAATTGTGGAAGGTTTCTCGTAATATTCACGTTTTTTATATTCACGGATGATGCCTTCTTTTTCTACCATCCGTTTAAATCGTTTGATAGCCTTTTCCAGGATTTCGTTTTCATCAACGATGATATGCGCCAAATAACTCACCTCCCTTCCCGCCGGTCAAATTGGACATTCCAAGGATGGAATGGCTGGCTTTACGCCCTACTCTTTATATTCAAATAGCTTACTCAAAATCGCGGCTTTGTCAAGGATGTATCTTTCTACGAAGGCGTCGGGATCCGCGTTTTCCCCAGCCACGCGGATTTCCCAATGAAGGTGGGGGCCGGTGGCAAGACCGGTAGCGCCCGATTCACCCAGGAGGCCGCCCTTTTCAACCAAGCCGCCTTCGGCGACGGCCAGGGTATCCAGATGGTAGTAGAGAGAATAGAGGCCGGGGAGGTGTTCGACAACCACCGAATTCCCCGTGACAATACGGGGCCGGGCCAGGACCACCTTTCCCGATGCGCAGGCGCGGACCTCCGTCCCCCGGGGAACCCCGTAGTCTATGCCGGCGTGTATGGCCGTATCCGTAGAGCCGTCTACGTAACGGTAGACCCGGCGGTCCCCGAAAAAACTGGTCCGCCGGGTGGAAGCAACCGGCGCTTCAAAGGCTTCCAGGGCGTAGACCGTATTCCCCGGACGGCGCAGAACAGCCCAAAGCTGTTCCGCCTCCACTGTTTTTTTGGTATCCTCTCCGGTCCGCAGATCGGTGTTTTTCTCGTTTAATTCGATTGTTTCGGAAACAAAGTCCCGCTCCATGACCGTAAGGGGAAGGTCTTCCAGGCCCTCTATAGGCGGTTCTGTTCGGATAAAAGCCTCCCCTGGCCGGAGGGTAGAGGGAACAGCAAGCACCGCCGCCAGCACCTTGCCGGCAGTCTCCGCCGGGCCGTCCGGATCGCCGGGAAGGGCGAAAAAGGCCGCCCGGCCCAGACGACGCCCCTGCCCGTTGACAAGAACCGCATAGACAGGAAGGCTTTCCCCTCCGCCGGCATCCGCCGGGACAGCCAAGCCTATGGTTACCGGCTCCCCGGCCCGGAGAGAGCCGGGCACAGCGGCCATGCGGAACCGATCCGGCTCCTGAGGCGCGGAATTCAGGCTCACGCCCCCGGCGTCACCGCCGTCCGGCGCTGCCGGTTCGCCGGGGAGAGCCGGGACTTCTTCCTGTCCGGCAAGCGTCTCCGGGACTTCCGCGGCGGAGACCGCCATGTCCGCGGACCCCGCTGCCTGCCGTCCCCCGGCAAAAAGGAAGCCGCCGGAAACCCAGAGGCCCAAAGCCGCCGCGCTCAAGGCAAGAAGGATGAAAGTTTTGAGGTTTTTTCCTGCGGAAAAACAGGAAAGCTCAGGACGGAACAGCATGTCAAATAGCAGCTTCGTCTGAACGCCGCAAGTCGATGATTTTTAGCTGGGTAGTATCAATCCCGTTAAACCAGTTCCGCTCTACCGTATATACCAGGTCCACCCGGTCCTCCAGGTCAAACTCCTGTTTTACCTTGCCGGCGGCCTGCCAGTACACCGCAGGCCACTTGTGTTTCCCCGTGTCCAGGGTAAGTTTGACGTGCTTGACTTCCGGTTTTCCCATAAAGGTAATGTCCGCCACCCTAAGACCCCGGGACATAAAAACGAGCCGGTCGTTCTTTTCACCGTAAGGCTCAAAACGGTCCACCAGTTTGAGGATCTCCGGGGTCAGGTAAGGAGGGGGAAGTTCCGCATCCACCATAAGGATTTCCTCATTATCTTCCTCCTTCAACTCGATGATCCGGGCCATGTTTTTAAGGCGGTCCAGAAAAACATCCCAATTTGACCGTTCCATGCTGAATCCGGCGGCAAAATTATGGCCTCCCCAGTCAATACAGAGATCCGCAAAGGACTCCATGAGGGACCGGACATTGAAACCCCGGGCTGAACGGAGGGAACCGGTAGCGACAGTTTCGCTGAAGGAGATGATCATAGCGGGAACATTGAAGAGGTCCGCCATGCGGTTTGCCATAAGCCCGGTGATCCCCCGGACTATATCTTCACCATAAGCCAGGACCATCTTCCCGTCGAATTCGGCAAGACTTTCCCTTGCCCGGGGTTCTACAACGGCCCGCATATCCCCGCCCAGCTTCTTTCGTTCATCGTTCATGGCGATGATCGCTTCCGCCAGCGTATTCCGTTCTTTTGGGTCTTCCGAAAGCAGGAGGGCGACGGCCTTTTCCGGGCTGCCCATACGCCCCGCGGCGTTGATGACCGGGCAGAGCTGCCAGGAGATTTCCCCCGCGCCAAAGCGCCGCCCCGCAAGGCCCAGCTTAAAAAGCAGATCCTGAAGCCCCGGACGGGACTTTTCCTGGAGGGAGGCCGCGCCGGAACGGACGATGATGCGGTTCTCGTCCCGCAGGGGCATAATATCCGCGATGGTTCCCAGGGCCGCAAGCTGGAGGTCCACCCGGTCTTCGTCGGTAAAAAATTTTTCCCGCCGCCGGACAAAGGTAGTAAACAGGTTGATGAATACATCCAGTTCTTCCGGCGCGGCGTCTGAATATTTGGCCAGCCTGGAGAGTTCCCTCACCCTGAGGAGGCTTTTTCCCGCGGTTTGGGGGATCTCCTTTCCTATTTCCTCCGCCATATCGAGCATATAGATCTCGATGCTGTTCCCAAATATCTTGGACAGCATCTTTTTCTGAAGCGGCGCATCCCAGGTAAAAATCTGCTGCCCCTCCAGGAAGGCGGGCAGCCTGGTTTCCGTTATGCTCACCATTCCGGGGATCACCGTTTCGGTCAGGCGTTTTACTATGACCAGGTTCCGCATCCTGGCCATCTCAATGACAAAGGCGTCGTTGGAAGGCCGGACATTGAGAAGGCAGATCGAATGGCCGTAGGTCTCGCTTTTCTGGGCAAACCGCAGGGCGGAAACGAGCTTGTAGGCCACGGCGCAGCCGGACAAATCCTGAAAGCCATAGGCGGAATCCGCCAGTTTGGGATTCACAATGGCCAGCGCTTCCGGCGTCGTATCCCGGGGAGCGTGATGATCCGTGATGATCACGTCTACCCCCAGCTCATTGGCCTTTTCCACCTCGGCTATGCAGGATATGCCGCAGTCCACGGTAATGATGAGGCTCCCGGAAGCCTGGACAAATTCTTCCACCGCCTGTATCGAAAGGCCGTAAGGCTCGTCCCCTACCGGAAGCCGCCAGCTTACATCCATGCCCATACTGCGGAGATACCCCGTGAGGAGGGCTGTCCCGGTGATCCCGTCTGCGTCCCGGTCCCCAAAAACGAGAACCTTTTCCCCTTCTTCCTGGGCCGCCAGAATGCGGTCCACCGCATCTTCCATATCAGGAAGCTCAAAGGGGTTCCGCAGATACCGGGGATCGTCTTCCAGGAAGTACTGTATGTCCGATCCATCGGTAAGTTCCCGGCGTACCAGAATGGAAGCGGTCAGGAAATCGCAGTCGTACCTGACCGCGATGCTTTTTACCGTTTCCTGGGAAATGTCTTTTTTATCCCAAACCATTTGCCTTACCGCCTCCGCCGCGCTTTACCGCATCTTTTCCGGCGCGATTTCCTTTAGTATCAGTTTCCGTTCAGGAGGCGCCGTCTCGCTGTATTCCACCGCCCCTTCAAGCCGGGGCAGGGCCGCCGTGAGGCCCTCTTCGTCCCGGGCCCATACGCTCATGACAAGATCCCCCGGCTTGACCGCGCTTCCCCGCTTTTTGTGAAGCTGCACCCCTGCTGTGGGGCTTACCGCATCTTCCGTCCGGTTCCGCCCAACGCCAAGCTGCACCCCGGCATAGCCTACCTTCCAGGCGTCTATCCGGCTGACATACCCGGAAGCGGCGGCCCTGACCTCCCCCCGGATGGGAGACCGGTATTTGCCCCTGAGTTCCAGCAGCTTTTCCACGTCCCCTCCCTGACTTTTAACGTTCTCCAGAAAGCGCCGCCGGGGTTCTCCCCCTGCAAGACACTTCTCACAAAGCCGCCGCCCCTCTTCCGGGTTCGCCGCCTTACCCCCCAGCGTCACCATCCGGGCCGCCAGTTCCAAAGTAACCTCCATCAGGTCCGCAGATCCTTCGGTTGTTCCCTTTCCTTCCAGACAGTCCAGGCACTCCTCCACCTCAAGGAAATTCCCCACCATAGTTCCCAGGGGCTCGTCCATATTCGTGAGGAGGGCGACGATCCGCTTTCCCAGGGCCGTCCCGGTATCCACAAGGGATCGGGCCAGCTTCTCCCCGTCTTCGCTCCGCTTCATAAAAGCCCCGGACCCGTACTTTACATCCAATACCAGGGCGTCCGCGCCTTCGGCAGCCTTTTTCGACAAGATGCTCGCGGTAATGAGGGGAATAGATTCCACCGTGCCGGTTACGTCCCGCAGGGCGTAGAGCAGCCGGTCCGCCGGTACGATGTCCCTGGTCTGCCCCGTCATGGCAAACCCGTCCTTCAGGATAATTTCCCTGAACTTTTCCACGCTAAGGTCCGTCCGGTATCCCGGAATTGCCTCCAGCTTGTCCAGGGTTCCCCCCGTATGCCCCAAAGCCCGTCCCGACATCATGGGATCCCGTATCCCCAGGGAGGCCGCCAGAGGCGCCAGGAGGAGGCTCGTCTTATCCCCGACGCCTCCGGTGGAGTGTTTGTCCACGAAAGGCCCGGGTATCCCGGAAAGGTCGATCATCGTTCCGGATCGCAGCATTACTTCCGTCAGGGCCGCTGTTTCCGCGGGGCTCATCCCCTGAAAGAACACCGCCATAGCCCAGGCCGATACCTGGTAATCGGGAATCTCCCCGGCCACATACCCGCCGATTAAAAACTGAATTTCTTCCCGGGAAAGCTCCTTCCCGGCCCGTTTATTCATAATGATGTCAACTGCCCTCATGCTTCCTCCAAATCGCTATGCGCCAGACGCCGTTAAAACTCCCAGGTTGAAAGCCGTTTTCCCAGCGCCCCGGCCAGGACCGCGGTGACCAGGGCCTTCGCTTCCCGCTCCGCCGCCTTGTCCAGGGTGAACCGTCCCGCCAAAACCGGCGTCTGTCCCTGAACCGCCGCGAGCCACCGCCTGACGCCGGGTCCCGCCGGCAGATACCCCGCCGTTTCCCAGGCCCCTTCCTGCACGGGATACCCGGCAGGCAAGGCCGCGCAGGAAGGGCACAAAACAGTCCCGTCCCGCAGTGAATACCATAGTAACCCATCCCCTGGGGCTTCACAAGCGCAGGAAGCGCACTTGTCAAGTTCAGGCCGCTGGCCCAGGAATTCCGCCCAGTTCCACAGGAACTGGATGACCGCCCGCCGGCAGGCGGCTTCGTCCGCCTTGTCCAGGGCGTCCAGGGCGTTTGCGGTCAGAGAAAGGGCCGCTTCCCACCCGCCGCCGCCGCCCTGGGCGGCCAGAACCGTTTCCGCCACTGCCTGAGCCGCCATAGCCCGCTCGTAAAGCTCCCGTATGCCCGGCCTCCACGCATGAACGTCAAAGTCCGTCACTTTCATATACCCCTTCACCGGGTCCCGGTAGATCCACAGTCTTCCCTCGTGGTAAAGGGCGGCGTGAGCGCGGAGCCTGCTCTTAGGCCCCCCGAAAACCGTGGCCCGGATCAACCCCTCCTCGGCGGTAAGAAAAGTGACTTCCCGGTTAGATTCCCCCGAAGGCCGCGCCCGGAGGACCAGGGCGGTGTACGTAAAGTTCCGAGCCATGTGGTATGATACCACAGCCGGGGTAAAACAGAAAGGGCGGCTTATTCGCCGTCAGCAATTTTACATTTACCCGTCCGGTTCATCCCCTTGTCTGTTACTCAGGCGTTCTTATATGTGACCTTCTTCTTCTTCTCGTTCCATATCTCAAAATAGACGCAGTTCACCAGCAGCGTCTCCTTGCTCGTGAAGATAAAACTATATCCCGCTTCCTTTACCGACTTGCAGGCGTTATAAAATCATCCCCCAGCCGCAAGCGCTTTTGATGGCCTCCGCATAGTCGCATTTAAGGTCATATTTTTCCCGCCGCCGGGGCTGAATCTCATGATCAGCCCGTTTGCCAATCCCGTCAAAATCGCGCAGCAGCTCTTTCAATCCCCTTTCGCCGCCGGTTCAGACTGCGCCGCCCGGAAAGACTTCCTAAGAACAAAAAAACCTGCCGGCTTAAAAATCCGCGATCATTCGGTCTTGAACCTGTCGACTTCCCGGATCAGTTCATCAATATCGTTTTTATTCCGGCTGCTGATTTCGCTTACCTGGTTTACCGCAGCGTTGATCTGATCCGCCCCGGCTGCCATTTCGTTCATGCCGTTGGTAATTTCCCGGGTTATCGATTCCAGGGTCCGGCTTGTCTCGATAACCGCCTTACTTCCAACGTTCATCTCTTTGGAACTCTCCTTTACGCCGTCGGTTATCTCGTTCATCAG
>JAISOQ010000114.1 GCA_031275515.1 Treponema sp.
GCCCTGCCTTGACACCTCCTTCTTTTTTTTTCATGATAATCCAGGTATGGATGAATGCCGTGTGACACGCCACCACTTGGAAAGCCTGACTACTCAGGAATTGGCCGCTTTGGCGGATAATGCGGGCATTGATATTCCGCCAGGATTGGATCGCCTTTTCATTATCGAAGAAATATTGGAAGCGGAAGACGATGGCGACAAAGATGCGAAAAACCAGGAAGAAACCCTTCTGGAGGAAGCGGAATTTTTGGGCCCCGTACCCCTGCCCGAGCAATACAATATAACCGATATAAAAGTATTGATTCGGGATCCGCTTTGGGTCTTTGTGTTTTGGGAAATCAAGAACTACGACAGGGAATTGTACGAAAAAAATCAGGATTTTGAAGGCTATTTTTTAAAAGTAGTTCCGGCTGCGGGGGAACGTTCCGGTTATACCCCCCATCCGGAGGACGTAAAACCCCCGCCGTCCCAGGTAAAGGCCGCTTCCGTCTGGTCCTTTACCGTTCCGGTAGGACCAGACGACACGGCCTGGTATCTGGGCTTTCCCCCGGACTATCCGGGGAAAGACACGCCCGGCGGAGGGTGGTTTCGGGTGGAACTCTGTGTTCGCCGGGAGGCGGAACAGGCAGTGTTGGCGGCTTCCAAACCTTTCAGGCTGCCTTCCCTCCTGCTTCCGGCGGAAGCCAAGGCCCCCCGGAGTCCCCTGGCGGATCTCTCCGCGATAGATGAGCTTAACGTATTACGCAATGGAGATCGCCGGTCCCGAATACCCCGGGGCAGGTAATAAAAGGATCCGTATGGGAAAATATGTAATTTCAATCGTACTCAACGCGCATCTGCCGTTTATCCGTCATGGCATTGCCCCGCGTACACGTCAGACCCAGACTGGCCCTTCGTATACCGCCGCCGAATCCGCGCCTAACCCGGTTCTGTTCCAGGGCGCGCGCCCTGACGGCCTTCTTCAGCCGGACGCCGCGGCGTCCCCCGGCGGCTCGGATGTCCCGGAACGCCGCCCGGAAGCGGCGGGCAAGTCTCCTCCTTCGACTAAACTCTCAACAGAAGAGCACTGTTTTTTTGAGGCTCTTTCGGACACCTACCTTCCCCTTCTTGAGGTCTTTGACCGTTTGGAGAAGGATCACATTCCCTTCCGGCTGGGGATTTCCTTTTCCCCCCTTTTGTGTTACATGCTTCAGGATGAAAGTCTGCTCCGGCATTATCTGGAGCATGTGGATAAACAAATTGAATTCGGCGTCCGGGAAATGGAGAGGACGGAAAACGATCCCGGCCTTCATGCCCTGGCCCGGTTTTATTATGACCGGGCGGTGGATAAACGTATCCTTTTTACCGAGCGGTACGAGAAAAACGTCCTCAACGTGTTCAATTATTATCAGAAGAAAGGCCGCATCGAGATTCTGACTACTGCGGCTACTCATGCATTCCTTCCCTTCTACACCGGCTATCCCGAGGCTGTTCAGGCTCAAATTGAGGTAGCCCTTTCCTCCTTCAGGCATACCTTTGGGAAGATACCTCATGGGTTTTGGCTTCCCGAACTTGGCTGGTCCCCGGAACTGGACGCTTACCTCAGGGCCTACAGTTTCAATTATACCATCGCGGATACCCACGCCGGTATTTTACGAAACCCTGAAACCTCCCTGGGCAGTTTTTACCCCGTAAAGACCCCTTCCCAAACCCTCGTTTTATTTCGGGATTTTCGCGCATCCCGGGACATACAGGATCCGGAAACCGGGTACCGGTTTTCTCCGGTTTACCGGGATTCCCGTGCAGACGTGGGGTTTGAACTGCCGGCGGACATGCTTGCGCCCTTCCTGAACGCCCATTTAGGCCGGGTCAGGACCGGATATGTCTACCATACCAATGGCGGACGGGGACAGAAAAAGCAGGTCTACGATTCCGCGCAGGCAGCCCGCATGGTCCGGGAACAGGCCCTGGCTTTCCTTGACGCCCGTTTTTCCGCCCTGAGTAAAGCCGGAAAACTAGGGGGAGGGGCTCCCGTCAGCCTTTGCGCCTGGGATGCGGATACCTTTGGCCGCTTCTGGTACGAAGGGTCCCGGTTCCTGGAAGCCCTTTTCCGCGAAGCGGCGGCCAGGCAAGACCTGTGTTTCCTGACTCCCGGGGAATACTTCTGTAAACAGGATCGCCATGACATACCCGCCTTGATGCCGGAATTTTCCTCCTGGGGATTCAACGGTTATGCTGAATCTTGGCTCGACGCCTCCAATGACTGGATGTACCCCCATGTGATGCGTTCCCTGGAGCGTATGCTGGAACTGGCCGAACGGTTTCCCAATGATACGGGCCTCAAGGAACGGGCCCTGAACCAGGCCGCCAGGGAAATCCTTCTGGCTCAATCCTCCGACTGGCCCCATATGCTCTACAAACAGGAACACTCCGGGTATGCCCGGAACCAGATCGAAATGGCTCTGAGGAATTTCACCACGATATACGAAGCCCTGGGGAGCAATTACATCAGTACCGAGTGGCTGACCAATCTGGAAAGGCGGCATAACTTCTTCCCTAATATCAACTACCGGGTCTTTCGGCGTAAGCGCTGACCGGGGATCCTACTTAAAATTCCGCCACGCGCCGATATTTTAAGCAGGTATACCGTATAATGAAAAATTCCCCGCGTCAGAAACGGCGTTTTTTCGAGTTAAGCATCCTTATGTCCCTCACATTTCTTATTCTGTCCGGAAACCTTTGGGCCCTTTCGAATTTTTGGGGGGAACTCCCGCTCTCCTCGTACTTCCCCGCCGCCCGGGATTTCCCAGGCAGCCGTCCGGCTTCCACGCAGAGCCAATCCATCAGGGATAGTGATCCGCCGGTAAACGAAACCGGCGCCGTTAAATACGGGGAATACCTCCGCGTCTGGGAGCCTCCCTGGAAGACCGGGGAGGCCCGCATTTTCGTACTTGACATGCTCGTCTTCGTTGTTGCCGGCGTTTTGCTTTTCAGCGCCCTTGGACTTACCGTTTCTGTCTTGGGGCTCGGCTCGGTAGCCGCCGACTATGCAGCCTTACGGATAGATGCCGCAGCCCTCGTCTCGGGAGCTCTTTTGCCGGAGGAAAAGAAAAAACGGACTGCCGTTTTTAGCCGGCGGGGAGTGGGCCTGCGAATCAAACTTGCTTCTTTTACGATATGCCTGGTGCTTTTGGTGGTGGTCATGGTTTCGGCGCCTCTTTATTTCAGGATGATCCAAACCCAGCAGGAAACCCTGCTGGAGGGCCTCCGGGACCGGGCTTCGGTATTGATGGAGAGCCTTGCCTCCGGCGCCCGGACTTACCTGGCTGCGGAAGACACCCTGGAACTGAGCTTTCTCCTCGAAGAAACAGCCTTCGTTCCCGAAGCCCGCTATGCGACCATAACCGGGTACAATCCCGCAACCCCCGGTTTTGACGACCAGGTCTGGGCCACCAATGACCCGGACATTCTTGATAAGATCGATACCGCCGAATTGGAGCTTGGCGTTTCCCGCCTCTCTGACCGGCTTACGCCCCGGCTTGAAAACATCGCCGTTAAACTGAACGAACACGCCCGTTCCCGGGTGGAGAACCTTGCCGCCGGCCTCGCCGCCCTGACCGCCGGGGCGGAGGAAAACGAAGTCCGGGCCTCTCTGGAAACCCGGCTGGACGAGGAACTCTCCCAAATATACCGGGAAATCGGCTCTGAACCAGTTTTCCCTGCCGGCGGGCCAATGGACAACGTGGACCGCAATTACATCTTCTTCAAGCCTATCCTTTACCGTCAGGGTACGGATAATTACTATTTCCGGGGCCTCGTCCGTCTGGAAGTTTCCATTGATTCCATCTTGGACCAAATCGTCCTGGGCAAACAGGTCCTCCTGGAAGTCATTCTCTTTGTAGCCCTTTCCGCCCTCGCCATAGGCGTCCTGGGAGCCTTAATCCTCTCCGGTTTCATCATCAGGCCCATACGCCGCCTGGTAAGCCACGTAGAACTCATCAGGGACACGGACGATAAATCCAGGCTGGACGGGATAAGCATCCGCATCAATTCCAACGACGAACTGGCCGTCCTGGGCGCTACCATCAACGATATGACCCGGGGCCTCGTCAAGGCAGCCCACGCCTCCCATGACCTGATTATCGGAAAGGAAATCCAGAAGAAATTCATCCCCCTGGAAACCGACCGGGAGGGCAATAAAATGACAACCGGGTATAAAGACACGAGGTACGCCCAATTTTTTTGTTATTATGAAGGCGCCAAAGGCGTGTCCGGCGACTACTTCGATTACCTGGCCCTGAACGGGCGTTACTTTGCCATCATCAAGTGCGATGTGGCCGGCAAAGGCGTCCCCGCCGCCCTCATCATGATCCAGGTAGCCACCATGTTCCTCAACTACTTCAAGACCTGGAAACCCGATGTCAAAGGTATGCACATTGAAGATGTGGTCTATCAAATCAATGACTTCATCGAAGCCTTGGGATTTGAAGGCCGTTTCGCCGCCTTTACCCTGGCCCTTTTTGACTCCTTTACCGGCCTCCTCCGGTTTTGCAACGCCGGGGACAACATCATCCACTGGTTTGACGCCTCGGAGCGGCGGATGAAGTCGTTAAGCCTCCCGGAAACCCCCGCCGCCGGCGTCCTCCCTAATGTCCTGGTGGAAACCAAAGGGGGTTATACAGTCCAGACCTTTGCCCTGGAAAGCGATGACATCCTCTTCCTGTATACAGACGGCATTGAGGAAGCTAAACGCAAGTTCCGGGACAGTTCATTTAAGGAAATATCCTGTACCGAAGGGATAACCGGTACGCCTCATGAAAACCACACTGCCGGTCAATGGGATGAAGAAATGGGCGCCGCCCGGGTAGAAGCGGTCATCAACGCGGTGATGAACCGCCAGGTCTACACCCTTAGGAAGCATCACAACCCCGAAGGCGACAGGGACCTCAAATTCGATTTTACCCGCTGTGAAGGTACGGTAGAGGAAACCATCATGGCCCTGGTTTCAGTAGAAAAAATATTCCGTATCTATAAATCACCCTCCATAGGTGAGGAAACCCGGATACTGGTTGACAAAAAAGTAGACGAATTCCTCAAAAAATACTTCATACAATATCAGGATTATTGCCATAACACCCGGGAGTGCCCTGAAAATAATATGTATATGTATTATACTCATGTTAACGAAGACGCTCAGTACGATGATTTAACTATTTTGGGCATTAAGCGAAAATGAAAATAATAAGAGGCTTTCCCAAAACCGTGCGCGTCAGCGTACAGTCAATTAGTTTTGGGACAGGCCCATAAGTTAAGGGGAAAAGAAATGACCTTTGGTGAAAGAATGAAAGAACTCATGGATCAGAGTGTGGCGGTTTCCAAGGAGCTGGCCGGCAAAGCCGGGGAAAAAGCCCAGGACTGGGGAGAACGGGGTCTCAACGCCTCCCGGGAATTGGTAAACAAAGCCGGCGCCAAGGCTCAGGACTTGGGGGAACGGGGCGTCCTCATGCTGGAAATCAAACAGCTTGAAGGGCAGGCCCAGCGCCTCATTTCCCGCCTTGGTACAGAAGTCTACAATGCCCTTGCGGAACGGGGCGAATCTTCGGTCACCGCCGGGGATCCCGTGATCCAGCCCCTGCTCTCCGAGCTTGCCGCCCTGAAAGAGGCCATAGAGAAACGAGAAACGGAGGTTCAGAGCCGCCGCCGATGAATAACCCCGGATGGTTGTTTGGCGGGCTGGAATCTGCCGGCAGGCAGGCCGGAAGTCTCAACGGCGTTCCTGTCCGCCGTATCCCTTATTAAAATATCCCCTGCCAGTCTCGAAAAACCTTTTAAGCGGATTTTTTGTATATTTATGCAAAAAATTTACAAAGTTCTATAGGTCTCTCAGGTTCCACAAATTTTTTTTTAAAAAAAATCTCCAAAGCCCTTGCATTTTTTTTTCAAAAGCATTATTGTCCATCTTACCCTCTTAAAAGGGGTTGGAAGTATCGAAGCCAGGTAATAGCTGAGAGTTTTTTACCGTAGATTTTTTGATTCTTCCAGTCGATTTTATCGATTTTAATTTTTTTCAAAATTTTTTTGAAAAAGCAGTTGACAAAGGGAAGCGAGACGTAGTAATGTCTACAAACCCGCCGGAAACAACGGATGAGAGTCCGGGGAAGAGGCGGATAGAAGAACCGCCTGAAGCATACAAGCGCTTCA
>JAISOQ010000144.1 GCA_031275515.1 Treponema sp.
GGCGCATACAGCCGGAACCTTAGACGCCAAACGCCCGCTTCCAGTTCCCGTCCACCGCCGCTTCCAGTTCCTCCTCATCTTCGCCCCTGAGTCCGGCGGCGCCTGAGAGTATGGCGGGAAGATCGGCCCAACGGGAAAAGGGAGCGCCCCGGAGGGGCTGGTAGGGGGCGTCGGTTTCCAGGAGAAGACGGTCCCGGGGCAGGCGGGCGCAGGCATTCATGGCGGTCTTGTGGTTCAACAGAATGGCCGCGCCAAAAGAAAACCAGGCGTTAATTCCCCGTTTAAGCAAAGCCTCCCCTTCGGCGGCGGTCCCTGAATAGGAATGGAATACCAGGGCGGGCAGCTTTTTCAGGGCCCTGGCGTGGGCAAAGACCTTGTGCATGGCCCGGCGTATGTGGAGTACCAGGGGGAGTCCGTATCGTTCCCCAATCTCCAGGTGGGCGCGGAAAAGCTCCTCTTGAAGGGCCTCGGTGTCACGGTATCCCTGGTTGAATAAGTCAAACCCCGTCTCCCCTACCGCCTGTATACGGCCCTCGGCGGCCAGTTTTCCCAGATCCGCCGCATGGCGCCAAACATCCTCCTGTCCGGCAGGGACTGCCGGGAGTTGGGGGTGGACGGCAAAGCAGAGGACCAGGGGGGCGGCCCCGTCGGCGCGGGCCTTTCGGGCAAGCTCCTCGTGATCCTCGAAATCCCGGAGGTTCCAGGCGGCGGCGGCGCAGGCCGCTCCCAGGCGGCGGCGTTCCTCTTCCGCGCCGGGAAAACGTTCCAGCAGGTCCCGCGGGTGGGCATGGGCGTCGGAAGCCATGTCAGCCCGTCTCCCAGTCACCCACAAAGAGGATCTCCGGTTCCAGGGTTAACCCCAGGACGGCGTGTACTTTTTCAATGATGGTTTCCGTCAGGCTGCGGATATCCCCGGCGGTCGCGCGCCCGGTATTGATGATGAAATTCCCGTGCCAGGGAGCTACCGAAGCCCCTCCTATGGAAAAGCCCCTAAGACCGAGTTCGTCGATGAGCTTTCCCGCCGGCTTCCCGAAAGACCGGTTGTTCTTGAAAGCCGACCCCGCCGAGGGGGCGCGGAAGTGGCCTTTGGCTTCCCGGTCCCGGCGCAGGGCGTTGGCGGCCCGGCGCAATTCCCCTGGCTCCCCCTTTTTAAGGGAAAACCGGGCCGCGGTAATGAGGGCCTTCCGGTCCTGAAAGGGGCTGCGCTTATAGGCAAAGTCCCCTTCGGTATGGGGAACCCAAAAAGGGGCAAAGGAAGGACCGTCCATATCGATGATTTCGGTTTCGATGAGCAGGTCAGAAATTGATTGCTCCCGGCACCGGGCGTTCATCCAAACCGCTCCCCCCACGGCGCCAGGCATACCGGCAAGGAATTCAGGCCCGGCCCAGCCCTGATTCGCCATGCCGTCGGCAAAGGCGTCCAGGGCGGTCCCGGAACGGATGCGGACGGCGGGGAACGCCGCCCTGGCGCTTGTCTCCCCGGCGGCTTCCGGCTCCGTCAGGACTTCCCAGCCCGTCCACCCGCCTGAGTCCAGGACTATGCCCCGTATGCCCCGGTCGGCGACGACCAGGTTCGCGCCGCCGCCCAATATGAAGACCGGTATACCTTCACTGCGGGCAAACCCGAACAGTTCCGCCGCATAGCCGGGGAAACAGTCGCCTTGGGGACGGACCCAGACATCAGCCGGGCCGCCGACCCTGAATGTCGTATGAAGGGCCATAGGCTCATCCAGACGAATGACGCCGGAAGAGGGCCGGGGGATGTTGATTTTTTCCAGATTTTTCCGTAATGTATCCACATCAGTATCTTATCAGGTTAATTGCGGAGGTTTCATGGCGTTTTCCCTCTACAACACTTTAGGGCGAAAAACCGAAGTTTTCCAGCCCCTTACGGATGGAAAGGCCGGATTTTACGGCTGCGGTCCTACAGTTTATAATTACGCCCACATAGGGAACCTTAGGGCTTACGTTACCCATGATCTCCTGACCCGGACCCTCCGCCGTCTCGGTTATGAAGTGACCCACGTGATGAACATCACCGATGTGGGCCATCTTTCCGGGGACGACGACAGCGGAGACGATAAAATGGTAAAAAGTGCCGCCGAACGGGGCAAGTCTGTTCTTGAAGTGGCGGACTTCTACACCAGGGCCTTTTTTGAGGATACCGGGAAGCTGGGCATAATCAGGCCGGATATAGTCTGCAAGGCCACGGACCACATAGAGGATATGATAGCCCTGGTCAGGCGGATCGAGGCTAAAGGCTATACCTATTCCGCCGGGGGGAACCTCTATTTCGATATATCCAGGTTCCCTTCTTACGGAGAGCTTGCGGGCCTCAGGCTTGACGAATCCCGGACCCAGGCCAGAACCGAAGCGGATGAAAACAAGCGGAACCCCCAGGATTTTGTCCTCTGGTTCACCAGGAGCAAATTCGAAAACCAGGCCCTGGTCTGGGACAGCCCCTGGGGACGGGGTTATCCCGGCTGGCACATCGAATGTTCCGCCATGAGCATCAAGTATCTCGGGGAACAATTCGATATTCACGCCGGCGGCATCGATCATATCCCCATTCATCATACCAACGAAATCGCCCAGAGCGAAGCCGCCACGGGAAAGCGCCCCTGGGTCCGGTACTGGATTCATAACGAATTTCTCCTTACCGGCAGGGATAAAATATCAAAATCCGCCGGGACCGCCCTTACCCTCAAGGCCCTGACGGACCGGGGTTACGATCCCCTGGATTACCGGTACTTTCTCTTGGGGGGGCACTACCGGAGCCAGCTCCAGTTTTCCTGGGAAGCTCTGGACGGCGCCCGGAACGCCCGGAAGTCTTTGAGGGACCGGCTTCGAACCCTGAGGGAAAAGGCCGGAGGCAAAGCGGCGGATACCCCCGCCGGCAAGGCCGCCGAATACGCCGGGGCTTTCCTTAGGGCCATGGAAGACGACATCTCAAGTCCCCGGGCCTTAGCGGAACTCTGGGGACTCCTCAAAGACAGTGCAGCGGATCCGGCGGATGCCCTGGCGGCAGTGCTGGACATGGACAGGGTACTGGGGCTTAACCTGAAAGCGGATATAATTGAACGGAACGAAGAACAGACGGATCCCGCCCTGGTCCGGGAAATAGAGCAATTGATCGCAGAGCGTGGAGCGGCGAAAAAATCCCGGGATTTCGCGAAAGCCGACGCCATACGCGGATCCCTGAAAGAACGGGGCATCATACTGGAAGACAGTCCTGCCGGTACGGTATGGCGCCGGGAATAGCAACTATTGCTGAAGATGATGTAACGATTGGGGAAAAGATTTGTTTTCACGTATAAATGGAGAAGTATTATCCGGGGCGTCATCAGAAGGCGTTGTTTCCAAAGGGAATTCTCCGGGAGGTACGCCGGAGAACATCGAAGGATTCCGCAGGCTGTACGATACGGTTTTCCCGATACTGTTTCGGGTTGCTTATCGGATCGCCAACAGCGAAGAAGCGGCGGAAGATCTTTGTCAAGAGGCGTTTTTCCGTTTATATGAAAAAAAAATGGTCTTTCCAAATGCGGAAGAGGCTAAATATTGGCTTATACGGGTGGTAAAGAACGCTTCTTTGAATTATGCAAAGCGTAAGGAGCGGGAACGGAAGGCCTATCAACGGGCATTCCGGGAAGCTCCTCATACCCAGGAAACGGGGGAACAAGCCCTGCTGAAGCAGGAAACAGTCGTTGAAATCAAGGAAGCCCTGGATAAGCTGCCTGAAAATTTGCGTATGGTATTGATTTTAAAAGAGTATGGTGAATTGAATTACAAAGAAATTGGCCGTGCCCTGGGGATTAGTGAGGGCAATGTAAAGGTGCGTGTATTTAGGGCCCGGGAGCGTTTGGCCGGGCTTTTACCTAAGGATGGTTCGCATGTGTCCTGATCGTCAAATTCTTTCTGTTTATCATGATCATGAGCTTCCTTCCCCCTGGAAGGAAAAGATGGAACTTCATCTAGCCGGTTGTCCCGAATGCCGGGCCGCTCTCGCAAAAATCGAGGGGCTTTCCGTTGCCATGAAGGAAGATGCGGCTGGTAAGCCGGGGTTTTCTTCGGGAGAACGGGTGTGGAATGCCCTGGCCGGCCTGCCGCGGTCAGGAGAAGCGCCGCATAAGGTAATCCGCCGGGATATTCCCCGGAGGCGGAAGGTATGGAACCGCTCGGTGACTATCCCTCTGCCCGCAGCGGTGGGGGCGGCGGTATTTTTTGTCCTCGCCTTTACCCTTGCCCTGGTAATTCAGCCTTCACCTTCGGGCCGTATAGAAGATACGGCTATTTCCGCCGGTATGGATATTGATATGCCCGGCATCGTGCCGGTCTCGGATATGAACGATGTACTGCGATACCTGGGGCAGGATAATTCCGGAACCGATTTCATGATCATACGTCTTCCTGAAACCAAGCATTTTATGAGCGCCGGAGAGCCGGCCATCATCAGAGCTGCGGATTATTCCAGGAGAACCGGAAACTAATGATGCAGTCTCCCCTGTTCCGCCGGATGACTTTATTTAGCGCCTTGGTTGTAGCCGCCGCAGGGGCTGTTATCGCCCAGGAACTATCCCTGGAAGAACTGGTTCCCGCTCTTAAGGAACAGGCGGTAAAGGTAGCTATTATAGCCCGGGTAGTGGAACAGAACCAGGAAGAAGTGTGGAATTCCGTTAATTCCAAAGTAACAATTCCTGGCCGGCCTGTAGGCATGAAACTCGTGGGCAACAATATTGTAGTGGCCATTCAGTTCACTCTTTACCGGCAGAGAAACGGCAGCAATATACTGGTTGCCCAGGGTCAAATCTGGATAGATATTCCCAATCAGGGCATACATTATCAGACCACGATGGAAACTATTCCCCTGGAATACGGCGAGCAGATATACTTCTTCCCTTTGGGTTCGGGGAAAAAACCCGGAGAACCCCGTATCGAGATCCAGGTGGAAATCAACCCCTATACCGACGAGCAGCCGCCCCCGCAGGTTCCCGCTTCTGAGGTCCCCTCGCCGCAAGTTCCGCCTCCCGAATCCCAGTCCTCTGTAAATCCCAAATCCCCAGGAGCCCCGGTCAGGGAGACAGCCGGCCCTCAATGAGCAAGTCTTTTTTCCGGTTTTTCGTTATCCTCCCGGGGATGTTGTTGTATCTTGGCTGTAAACAGGAAGGCCCCCGGATAACCGAAATTTACCCCCGGATTGGGATGATGGGGGAGGTTCTGACCATCAGAGGGGAGAATTTCGGGGATGAACAGGATGAGTCCTACGTCACCATCGCGGGAATCGTCCCCACCGCTTCATCGTACATCGAATGGAAGGACGACCGTATCGCTTTCCGGGTCCCTGAATTCGGGGAATCGGGCCTGGTATATGTCCACCGGGGGAATAGAAAGAGCAATCCCGCCTTGTTTTCCAACCAGGCGGCTATTCCGGAGCCGGTTTTGGAAGATCAGGCAGGCATAAGCCCCCATATCCAGTCTGTAATCCCCGCGGCGGGGGCCATAGGCCAGGCGGTGTCCATTATGGGGAGTAACTTCGGGGCATCCCGGGAAAGCAGCGGTGTGTATTTTGCCTGGGGCGCCGAAGCGCCCCAAACGGTTCCCGCCGAGATAGGCGGCCCTGATTGGGTGGAGGTCTTCGACAGCGACCTGGGCTACGAATTCTGGAGCGAACGGGAACTCCGGGTCCGGGTCCCGGACGGGGCTATCAGCGGCAGCCTGGAAATCAGAACGCCCCGGGGCAAAAGCCGGGCGCAATTCTTCGATGTGACGGGAAAACCAGGCTCCAAGGTATACAGGGATAAGCGGATCTACGCCCTCTCCTATTCGGTGGATATCCGGGTCCAGGAAGCGTCGTCTTCCAACACCCTCTATCTTTGGGTCCCCCAGCCGGTTACGTCGGCTTCCCAGCGCAATCCGGAAATCCTCTCCCGAAACGTCGAGCCGTATATTGAAAACTACCAGGGGGTTTCCCTCTACCGGCTCCGGGACCTCAAAGCCGATTCCGGCGCCGGCATCGCCCTCTCCTATTCGGTGGAGGTCTACGCCGTGGAAACCAGCCTTAACCCGTCTCAGATACGCATTCCTCGTCAGGATTCCATGGCTGCGGTCTACGCATCATCTTCATCCCTCATCCCTTCGGAAGATTCGGAGATAAAGCGCCAAAGCCAGGCCATAACCGGCAGGGAACAGAACCCCTATCTCAAGGCCCAGCGCATATACGAATGGCTCCTTAAAGAAGGGAACATCCAATGGGACGCCTTGAACGGGAACGCCCGGGACGCCCTTCTGAAAAAGCAGGCGGATCCCTACATGGCGGCCCTCCTTTTCTGCGCCCTGGCCCGGGCCGGCGGCGTTCCCGCTCAACCGGCAGCGGGGGTCCTGGTGGACAAGTCCCAGAACGCTTTCCGCCACTTCTGGGCCGAATTCTGGATAGACGGCGCGGGCTGGATACCGGTGGACCCGGCCTTGGGAGCGGGAGCCGTCCCTTCTTCCTTCAATCTGAGACAGGATCACAAGACCTACTACTTTGGCAGTCTGGACAACCAGCGCGTCGCCTTTTCCCGGGGACAGGTTCCCTTTTCCCGGATGGACCCTCAGGGCCGTACCGCAATGCGGGAACGGGATTACTCCCTGCAAAGCCTTTGGGAAGAAGCGTCCGGCGGGCTTGAGTCCTATTCTTCTCTCTGGAGTGATGTTACAATTAATGGCGTATACATACAATGAAACCGCGCCGGTCCAGGCGCAAGGGAGTAAACAGATGATCACCGTAATATCCCTGGGGGGATCTATTATCGCCCCCGGCAAAGTGGATGAACAGTTTCTTTCGGGATTCGTTTCCCTTATCCGGGAATTATTGGAAGCCGACGAAAAGCGGCGCTTTATCTTTGTTACCGGCGGCGGCAGTCCGGCCCGTACCTGGCAAACCGCATACCGGAACATCTCCGTCGGCGGCTCTAACGACCAGGCGGACTGGATAGGGGTCATGGCGACCCGCCTCAACGCCCAACTTATCAAAGCGGTGATGGGGGATTATTGTACCCAGGATGTGGTGACCGATCCCTCCCGGGCGGAACCCCTGGCAGGCCGGGTCCTGGTGGCGGCGGGCTGGAAGCCGGGCTTTTCTTCGGACTACGATGCGGTACTCCTGGCCGAGCGGTTCCAGGCGGATAAGGTGATCAACCTTTCCAATATCGAGCGGGTGTATACCGACGATCCCCGAAAAAATCCCGACGCCAAACCCATAGATCGTATTTCCTGGGAGGACTTTCGGGTCCTGGTGGGGGATGAATGGACGCCGGGGAAAAACGCGCCCTTCGATCCTGTGGCAAGCCGTCACGCCGCCGCGATTGGCCTTCAAGTGAT
>JAISOQ010000167.1 GCA_031275515.1 Treponema sp.
TCTCAAGCCTGCGGAAGCCGGTGTTTTAGGATTAACCTGAAACATCGGGAACCTTGGTAACACCGGGGGGCTTCGCGGGTAACGCGAAGCCCCCTTTTTTTGTGTTCAAAAAATTGCGCATAAGAAGGAGATTTGTATGATTATTGCGATGAAACCAGGAGCCGATATGGACGAACTTCACCATTTTGCCAAGTCCCTGGAAAAACAGGGGGTCAAGATCCACCTTTCAGAAGGGATAAGCCAGACAGTGTTCGGCCTTGTGGGGGACACTTCCGGGATTGATGAGGAGGGCCTTTTGGCCCATCACCTGGTGGACAAGGTAATGCGGGTACAGGAACCCTATAAGCGGGCAAACCGGCTTTTTCACCCCCATGACACCCGCCTTGCTGTTCCCGGTCCCGACGGAGCGGCCAGGTATATAGGCGGCGGACATTTGGGGATCATCGCCGGCCCCTGCTCGGTGGAAACCCGGGAGCAGATCCTTGGCATAGCCGGGGCGGTAAAAGAGGCCGGGGCGGGGTTTCTCAGAGGCGGGGCCTTCAAACCCAGAACCAGTCCCTACAGTTTCCAGGGTCTGGGCTGCGAGGGCCTGGATCTGCTGCTGGACGCTAAAAAGGAGACCGGCCTTCCCATCGTCACGGAACTCATGGCGATTCATCAGCTTGAGGTTTTTGACGGAGTGGATATCATACAGGTTGGGGCGCGGAATATGCAGAACTTCACCCTCCTCAAGGAACTGGGCCATTGCCGCAAACCCATACTCCTCAAGCGGGGGCTGGCCGCCACGGTTACGGAACTCCTCATGGCGGCGGAATACATCATGGCGGGAGGCAACGAGCAAATCATCCTCTGCGAACGGGGTATCAGGACCTTCGACAACTACACCCGGAACACCCTGGACCTCTCCGCCATTCCGGCCCTGAAGAAGCAGAGCCACCTTCCGGTCATCGTGGACCCGAGCCACGCCACGGGCCTGGCCTGGATGGTTCCCGCTATGGCCAAAGCCGCAATTGCCGCCGGCGCGGACGGGCTTATCATAGAAGTCCACAACAACCCCGAAGCCGCCCTCTGCGACGGCGAGCAGTCCATCACTCCCGCCGCCTTCGGTTCCCTCATGGACATTTTACGGAAATACGCCGCCGTTGAAGGCAAGGCTGTTTAAGGCGCGCGTATGAAACCGATAGAACAGTGTACCCTGGGAATCCTGGGGCTCGGCCTTATGGGCGGCGCGATAGCTATGGCCCTGCGGAACAGGGGCATTCTTCCCGCCGGCGGTGCGGACGGCGGCAGGATACTGGCCTGTGATACGAATGAGGAAGTTCTGGCCGCCGCCCAGACAGCCGGCGTCATTGACCGGGGGTTTGCCGATGCGGAAACCATGCTGAAAGAATGTGACCTGGTGTTCCTCTGCCTTAACCCTTCGACCCTGTTGTGTTTCATGGAGGATCACATGGCCGCCTTCAAACCCGGAACCCTTATCACCGACATAGCCGGGATCAAGGGCAGCATTTCCGCCGCCATGGAAAAAAACCTGCGGGATGACCTTGATTTCATCCCCGGCCATCCTATGGCAGGGAGCGAGCGGGGCGGATTCTTCAACGCGGAGCGGTGCAGCTTTTGCGGGAAGAACTATATCCTTACCCCGTTGAAGCGCAATAAGCCGGAAAACCTGAAATACCTTCAAGCTCTCATTCACCGTCTGGGCTTTGGCCGCATCACCTGTATTGATGCGGAGGAACATGACCGGAAGATCGCCTTTACAAGCCAGCTTTGCCATGTGATTGCCGCGGCCCTCATCGACTGCGAGGCCGATACGGCCATCACCCGTTTCGGCGGCGGCAGTTTTGAAGATCTTACCCGTATCGCCATGCTCAATGTCCCCATGTGGGCGGAACTCTTCCGGGAGAACAGCGCGGAATTACTGCGCCGTATCGAACAGTTTGAAGGGAGCCTGGACGCCTTGAAGCGCCTCATCGCGGAAGGGCCGCCGGAGGAGCTGGAGGACCGGCTGGCCCGGGTACGGGACAGAAGAATGGCGATGAGGCAGAAAAGCTAACAGCCTGTTGTACTTGCGGTTTTTGTGTCCCTTTGCGCCGCAAAAACCGCGATTTACGGGCTGCTTTACGGTTTGCAAAGTAAAAACCGCCTTATGCGCGAGGCGCAGCAAACTGCCGGGCATCCGGGGGCTTGCGCAGGAGGAGCGCCTAGCCGCGCCGGGCAGGACATTCGGTCAGGGCTTTCCTGAACCACCGGCAGGTTTTGCAGCGCAGGCAGCGGTTTACTTCCAAGCCCCGCTCGGTTTTCTTTACCCAGTCGTAATCCGCCAGGATGTTCCGGGCAAAGGCCGCAAAATCTACGAGACCCCCGTCTACCAGGATCCTTGCCTGGTCTATGGTTCCAACGCTGTTGGACGCAATCACCGGGATGGAAACGTGTTTTTTGATTTCCACGGCGGTATAGACAGGAAAAGTGAATTCCTCGTATTTTTCCGGCACTGTTACGGCGTCCTTAGGCGTCGCCCCGGTGGAGATGTGGAGGATGTCGCATCCGGCGTCTTCAAAAATTTCCGCAAAGCCTATCCCGTCCTCCAGGGCAGGGGCAGCGCCGCCATACCTGATGCCTATGATGAAGTCTTCCCCGCATTCCCGGCGTATGGCCTTCATGATGTTGGTAACCATCCGCGCCCGGTTCTCCAGACTGCCGCCGTATTCATCCTGCCGTTTGTTGGTAATCGAAGACAAGAAGTAACTCAGGAGGAATCCGTGGGCCCCGTGGATTTCCACCCCGTCAAGCCCCGCTTCTTTCAGCCGCTTTGCGGCGTCGATAAACAGCGTCTCTATCGCCGCGATTTCCGGCGTCTCAAGTTCCCGCGCCCGCGCCGCAGCCTTGTGGTCGAGCCCGGCGGCGGAGAACTCCCCTTCCGTAAGTTTACTGGGAAGCGCCGGCGTCCCCGTAACGGTTTTGGCGCCTCCGTGATTAATTTGAGCCATTACCGGAACGCCCTCTTCGTGGCAGATATGCGCAAGGCTGCGGTAACCTTCGGTGAATTCATCGGACCATATTCCAAGCTGGCTGGGATCGATCCGTGCGCCGGCGTCAATACAGGTAACCTCGGAAATGATAAGCCCCGCGCCCGACATTCCGATAGTGTTCCAGATGTTCCCTGGTCATTTCTCCGTTCCGGCTCCAGCCGAAACAAAGTACCGGCGGAAACACGATGTGATTTTTGAGAATCTTCCCTTTTAGTCTGTAACGAAAAAAAACCATCGTATTAACCCTTTTATTTGAAGCTGTTTTAACGAAAAAAGCGGACTTTTAGCCGTTTTTTCCTTTAACCACAATATTTACGAGTTTACCCGGAACGGTAATAATTTTAACCCTGGTCTGTCCTTCCGTCCACTTGAGAACCCCCGGCAGAGACAGCGCCTGCTTTTCAAGTTCCTCTTTGGAAATTCCCGCGGGAACGATAAACTTATCCCGTATCTTCCCGTTCACCTGGGCCACAATGGTAACTTCCCTGTCGGCGGTAAGGGCCTCGTCGTAAGCGGGCCAGGCCGCCCTGGATACCGATTCCCCGTGGCCGAGCTTCTCCCAGAGTTCCTCCCCCAGGTGGGGCGCATACGCGCCAACCATGATCACCAGAGGCTCCCAGAGCAGGCGGGGAACCGCGTCCAGTTTCGCCAGTTCATTGGAGTAGACCATCATCTGGCTGACGGCGGTGTTGAAGTTGAGGCTTGCCGTGTCGGCGCTCACTTTCCTGACGGTTTTGTGGAGCAGTTTGAGGAGCTCCTCTGATACCGCCGTGTCCCCGGAGACCGGCTTTTCCCCTATCGCCCAGAGCCGCTCCAGGAACCGGGACACCCCGATAAGCCCTGCGGTGATCCAGGGTTTGCTCACTTCCAAAGGACCCATGAACATCTCGTAGACCCGCATGGAGTCCGCCCCGTATTGGTGAATGATGTCGTCGGGATTGATCACGTTCCCCCGGCTTTTGCTCATCTTCTGGTTGTCTTCCCCCAGGATCATCCCCTGGTTTACCAGCCGCTGAAAGGGTTCCGGGGTATTCACGAGGCCCAGATCGTAAAGGACTTTGTGCCAGAACCGGGCGTAGAGAAGGTGGAGCACCGCGTGTTCCGTGCCGCCTACATAAAGGTCCACCGGGGCCCAATAATCCACCGCTTCTTTGGAGGCAAAAGCCCCGTCATTATGGGGGTCCAGGTAACGGAGGTAGTACCAGCAGGAACCCGCCCACTGGGGCATGGTGTTGGTTTCCCGTTTGGCCGGGCCGCCGCACTTGGGGCAGGTCGTGTTCACCCAACTGTCAATTATAGCCAGAGGGGATTCCCCGGTCCCGGTGGGGATGTAGGACTGTACCTCCGGGAGCTTGAGGGGAAGTTCGCTTTCCGGCAGGGCCGCGTTGCCGCATATTTTGCAGTGTACGATAGGAATGGGTTCTCCCCAGTACCGCTGCCGGCTGAATATCCAATCCCGGAGCTTGTAGTTCACCGCCTTCTTCCCTATGCCCTGCTCTTCCAGAAAGGCGGTGATCCGGCGGATCGCTTCTTTGGTGGGAAGCCCCGTGAACTCCCCGGAATTCACCGCCCAGCCGTCTGCGGCGGTACAATCGGCAGGTTCCCCGGAATAACCGCCCTGCCCTGACCCCGGAGGCGAATCCGCAACAACCTGTACAATGGGAAGATTGAAGGTCTTGGCGAATTCCCAGTCCCGTTCATCGTGGGCCGGTACGGCCATGATGGCGCCGGTTCCGTAGGAGATAAGAACGTAATCCGCTATCCAGATGGGGATACGGGTATTGTTCAGGGGATTTATCGCATACGCGCCGGAAAAGACGCCGGTTTTTTCCTTGGCCAGGTCGGTCCGTTCAAGATCGCTCTTTTTGGCCGCCGCTTCAAGGTAGGCCGTCACCGCCGCTTTCTGCTCCGCCGCGGCGATTTTTTCCACCAGGGAATGTTCCGGGGAAAGGACCATGTAGGTTACGCCGAAAAGGGTGTCGGGCCGGGTGGTGTAAATCTCCAGGGTGTCGTCAAAGCCTTCAATTTTGAAGGTTACGTTGGCGCCTTCGGAGCGGCCTATCCAGTTCCGCTGCATGAGCTTGACCGGCTCGGGCCAGTCAAGGCCCTCCAGGTCCGAAAGAAGCCGTTCCGCATAGGCGGTGATCCTCAATATCCATTGGCGTATGCGCTTCCTGGTTACCCTGGTCCCGCAGCGTTCACAGAGGCCGTCTTTTACTTCCTCGTTGGCAAGGCCGGTCTTGCAGGAGGGGCACCAGTTGATGGGGCTTTCCGCCTCGTAAGCCAGGCCCTTTTCAAAGAGTTTGAGGAATATCCACTGGGTCCACCGGTAATACTCCGGGCTTGAGGTGTCCACCTCCCGGTCCCAGTCGTAGGAAAAGCCCAGGGCTTTAATCTGAGTGCGGAATTTTTCGATGTTCGCCGCGGTAGTCGCCGCCGGGTGGGTTCCGGTCTTGATGGCGTAATTTTCCGCCGGAAGCCCAAAGGCGTCGAACCCCATAGGATGCAGCACGTTGTACCCCATCATCCTGAGGTAACGGCAGTAGATGTCCGTGGCCGTATACCCTTCGGGGTGGCCGACGTGGAGGCCCTGGGCGGAGGGATAGGGAAACATATCCAGCACATAGCGGCGTTTCTCTTTAGGAAAGGCGGGGTCTTCCAACGCCCTAAAAGTTTTGTGTTCTTCCCAGTATTTCTGCCACTTGGGTTCGATGATTTCAAAAGGGTATTTCGCCATCCTGTTCCGCTCCTTTTTCGCTTTCGCCTCATAATAGCCGGGATTAGAGGGGGAATTCAAGGGTACGGGGTATTGGCCGTCAGGGCGGGCGCATTA
>JAISOQ010000112.1 GCA_031275515.1 Treponema sp.
CTATTCTTGAAACTCGAAGGCTCACCGGGTATCATTTCACTATGTTCAACAGTATCCGGGGAATCATCACCGAAAAAACCGGCGATGCCCTGCACATAGATACCGGCGGGGTGGAATGGGACATCGCCGTACCCGCTTCGGACCTGGGCCGGCTGCCGCCAGAGGGAAAAGAGGGACGGGTGTTTGTATGGCTCTATCACCGGGAAGACCAGATGAAACTTTACGGGTTCGCCGACGACATACGGCGGACCACGTTTCTGGAACTCCTCAAGGTTGACGGCATAGGCCCCAAAGGGGCTCTCAAAATTCTGGGGGGCATCAGCCAGGAGGAACTGGAACGGGCCCTGGAAGCGGAAGATCTGGGCCGTCTGGAGGCGGTGCCCGGGCTGGGGAAGAAGACCGCCCAGAAGATGATCCTCACCCTCCGTGGGAAGCTGACCCATGCTTCAGCCGCTTCCCGGGAAACCTCGCCCTACGGGGAATTGGCGGAAGCGCTTGCGGGCATGGGCTACGACCGCAAAGCCGCAACAGAGGCCCTCTCCAAAGCGGAAACAGCCTTACCGCCGGGTTTAACCGAAACGGAAAAGGAAAAAGCCCTGTTCAAGCAGGCTATCATGTATCTGAGCGGCCTCTGACATGCGCCGGAAGCTTTCCGTCCAGGGAAGGCGGGGCCGCTCCCCGCCGGATAGCCTCCTGCCAGGCGCCGTGCAAACCACACGGCAGGATGCGCTCAGGTGGCCTGGGCATCTACCCTTGCGTCTTTTTCCACAAACAGGTGTATGTCCCGCTGGGGGAAAGGAATGGTCAGGCCCGCTTTTTCGAGCTTTTCCTTGATGATGCGCATCTTGTCCCAGTATATCGCCCAGTATACGTCCACAGTCGTCCAGGCCCGGAGCAGGATGGTTATGCTGTTATCGCCGTAAGATTGGACCACGATCTGAGGTTCCGGGTCTTTGAGGAACCGGCTTTCATTGACAATGATTTCCTGCATAACCTGGAAGGCGGCGTCTATAGAATCCGAATAGGCGATGGATACCGGCAGGTCCATGCGGCGGCGGCCATTGCGGGTGTAATTTTTAAGCGGCGTTCCCCAGATGCTTGAATTGGGGGCTGAAATATAGATGCCTTCCGGGGTTTCCAGGGTGGTCGTGAAAAGATTAATATCCTTCACTGTTCCACTGTAACCCCCGAATTCAATGTAATCCCCCTGCCGGTAGGTACGCAGGACAAGCAGGATGATGCCGGCGGCAATATTGCTCAGAGTATCCTTTAACGCAAGCCCCACAGCAACGCCCGCAGCGCCGAGGACGGCCAGGAGACTCGCGGTACTGATGCCGAAGGTGTTGAGAATCATGATGAGGCAGATGATAAATATTCCATACCGGACAACGTGCCGTAAAAAGAGTGCAACCGTGTCGTCAATTTTGAGATCACTTGAGGAAGCCCGTTTTATGAGCCGCCGCGCCGCCCGGCTTATTATAACGCCTGCCAGGATAATGATAACCGTAGTAATAATATCCCTGATAAATTCAAGGATGCTCCCGGAATAGCTATTCCAAAAATCGATCCAAAAACCATTCATAAGCCGATAGAATATCATAAATATCCGCTTCTTGCAACGCTTGTTTCCGGCGGGTATAGTTTGAGGGTATGGGAAAAAGCAAACCCAAAACGCCCCCCGAACAGCCCGGGCAGGCGCTGCGGCCTGAAACGTCAGGCGCTGGCGGTAAGACCGCCGTCAAGCCGGGCATGGTCCATCCTGAACGGTACTCCGAAGATGACGACCGGGACCTGTCCCTCCGTCCCCAAAACCTGGCCGAATTTTTGGGCCAGGCTTCCATGAAGGAGAATCTCGCGGTTTTTATCGCCGCCGCCAGGAAGCGAAATGAAAGCCTGGACCACCTCTTCCTCATAGGCCCGCCGGGACTGGGAAAGACCACCCTGGCTCAGGTGGTGGCCCACGAATTGGGAGCGGAGTTCAAGGTAACCTCCGCGCCGGCCCTGGACAAGCCCAAGGATCTGGCGGGGATACTCACCATGATAAGTGAAAAGACCGTGTTCTTTATCGACGAGATACACAGGCTTAAGCCCGCCATAGAGGAAATGCTCTACATCGCTATGGAGGATTACGAGCTGGACTGGATCATCGGCCAGGGGCCCAGCGCCCGGACCATCAGGCTTCCCATCCCCCCCTTTACCCTGGTAGGGGCCACCACCAAGGCGGGGAATGTTTCCAGCCCCCTCATAAGCCGTTTCGGCATCACCTGCCGGTTCTCTTTTTACGAGCTTGTGGACATGGAGGCCATACTCCGGCGTTCCGCGGGGATACTCCGGGTCCCCCTGGATGACGCCGCCGCCTCTCTTCTGGCCGCTTCATCCCGGGGTACTCCCAGGGTGGCAAACCGCCTCCTCCGGCGCATGAGGGACTTCGCCCAGGTCCGGAGTTCGGCTTCCATCACCCGTTCCGTGGTGGAGGACGGGCTTGCCCGCCTGGAAATTGATTCCTTGGGGCTTGAACGCCATGACCGGGAAATCCTCAAAATCATCATAGAACGCTACAATGGCGGGCCGGTGGGGGGCGAAACCCTGGCCATCTCCGTGGGGGAGGCGGTGGATACCCTGGAAGACTACTACGAACCCTACCTTATCCAGAGGGGGCTTTTGCAGCGCACTCCCCGGGGCCGGATAGTGACTGCTTTGGCCTACGACCATCTCAAACTTGCCCGGAAGGACCATGAAAACTCAGGATTTCTCTTTTGATCTGCCGGAACGCCTTATAGCCCAGACGCCTCCGCCTGAACGGGGCCGGAGCCGTCTTATGGTTCTGGACCGCGCTTCCCGGAGCCTGAGCCATCGCATGGCCGCGGATCTCCCGGAGATTCTGGAAAGCGGTTCCCTTCTGGTGTTCAACGACTCCCGGGTCCGCAAGGCCAGGCTCTACGGCGTGTCGAAAAGTTCCGGGGCTCAGGTGGAGTTCCTCCTCCTCCAAAAGCTGGATGTCCATACCTGGCGGTCGGCGGTCCAGCGGTCCCGCCGCCGCCGGCCCGGGAGCCGTTACGTCTTTCCCGGAGGACTTGAAGGGGAGATCTGCGGCGCCGACGGCGAATTCCGCCTTCTCCGGTTTGACACCCCCGTTGACGACCCCTGGCTGGACATGTACGGCCATATTCCCTTGCCTCCCTACATCAAACGGGAAGACACGGTGGAAGATGCGGCCCGTTATCAGACGGTTTATGCCGCCGCGCCGGGTTCCGCCGCCGCGCCTACCGCAGGGCTTCACTTTACCCGGGAACTTCTTACCCATCTTGAGGACCGGGGGATTGAGACCGCCTTTCTTACCCTTCATGTCGGGCTGGGTACTTTTTGGCCGGTGAGGACCGAGGATATTGAAGACCACAAGATGCACGAGGAAACCTATACCATAACCGAGGAGGCCGCCCTTAGGGTGGAAAAGGCCAGGGCGGAAGGCCGGAAAGTGGTCGCCGTGGGGACTACCAGCGCCCGCTCCCTGGAATCGGCGTGGAAAGACGGAAGGCTTACGAGGGGGGAAGGAGCCACTTCCGTCTTTATCTACCCTGGCTATACCTTTAAGGCAATAGATGCGCTGTTCACCAATTTCCATACCCCCCGGTCCACCCTGCTCATGCTCGTCGCGGCTTTTGCGGAAGCAAAGACCGGCGCTTCCGCCGGACGGGAGTTTATTCTGGAAAGCTACGCCTGCGCGGTCCGGGAAGGATACCGTTTTTTCAGTTACGGCGACGCTATGTTGATCGTATAAATAGTCCTGTTATACGCCAGGATAAACGCATAGAAAATTGTATTTTCTTACAGGATAAAGAGTTAGGTGAAACGGTAAAAAACAGACTTTAATTACTAATTTCATATATAGTATAGAATTAGTGAATTCTATGCGTTTATCCTGGTTATACGCAATGTCCACTTGACAAAATATTGTAAAAGAAGAATTAGATGTGGAATGTAGAGCATTAAAAATATTTGTTGAAAATATATATGAACATGAACATGAGACAATAAAACTGATAGCTATTATTGCTGAATTGCTGAGCGAAAATATTGTATTGAGGGTTCATGATGGGCCTGTCAATAGTTTTGTGTAAATAAAATTCATAGGAGCGGAACCCGCTCGCCAAAAAACAATGCAAACTGGTTGAGAGCTGCCCCCCAATCCTTAATCGGCATGGTCCAT
>JAISOQ010000284.1 GCA_031275515.1 Treponema sp.
GGCATGGATGTTTCACTGCCCATATATTCAGGCGGCCTGGGTATGCTCTCCGGGGATCACATGAAGACATCCTCGGATATGGGGCTTCCCCTGGTGGGCATCGGGCTGTTGTACCGTCAGGGTTATTTTAAACAGGTACTCAATGCCGACGGATTCCAGCAGGAAAGTTACCCAGAAAATGACTGGTACAATATGCCGGTAGAACTTAAAACCGGTAAAAACGGGGTTCCCGTCAAGATTACCGTCGATTTGGCGGGACGGCAGGCCGCGGCCCAGATATGGGAAGTTAAGGTCGGCAGGAGTTCCCTTTATCTTCTGGATACCAATGTCGAGGAAAACCCCCAGGATTTCCGGAACATCACCTCGGCCCTTTACGGCGGGGACAAGGAAACCCGCATTCAGCAGGAAATTTTCCTGGGTATCGGGGGAATCCGGGCTTTACGGGCCCTCGGCATTACCCCCGCGGTGGCCCACATGAACGAAGGCCACGCCGCCTTCCTGAGTCTGGAACGGATCCGGGAACTGATGGGCGAAAAAAACTTCAATTTTGAGGAGGCCAGGGAGGCGATTTGGCCTACCAATATCTTTACCACCCACACCCCGGTTCCCGCGGGGAACGAACGCTTCGACACGGGTCTGATGGAGAAGTATTTCAAGAGCTGGACCGAAATTCTGGGGATATCCTGGAACGATTTTCTCAGCCTGGGCAGGGAACGGCCCTACGACGACCGGGAACAGTTCTGCATGACAGTTCTGGCCCTGAAGCTCGCGGCCTATGCCAACGGCGTTTCCGCGCTGCACGGCGTGGTTTCCCGGGACATGTGGAAGGGGCTTTGGCCCGGACTTCCCCTGGACGAGGTGCCCATAGACCATGTGACCAACGGGGTCCATCCCAAGACCTGGGTTTCCAATAACATGAAGGATCTTTTGGTCCGCTACTTTGGCCCTCATTTTGAGGACGAGCCTACGGACCTTGCCATCTGGGAACGCATGGACCGGATCTCCGACGAGGAGCTTTGGCGCACCCACGAACGCCGCCGTGAACGCCTCGTCGCCTTTGCCCGTGACCGTATCCGCCAGACCCTGAAACGGAACGGCGCGGTGGAGCGGCGGCTTCAGCAGGCTGAGGACGCGCTGTCTCCCTATGTGCTGACCCTGGCCTTCGCCCGCCGCTTTGCCACGTACAAGCGGGGCAATCTGCTCCTCCGCGACCCGGAACGCCTGATCCGCCTCCTCAAGGATAACGAGCGGCCCATTCAGCTTATCTTCGCCGGCAAGGCCCATCCCATGGACATGCCGGGCAAAGACCTGATCCGGAGCATCGTGCATTTTGCGGAACAGCACGACGTGGAAAGCCGGATCATCTTCCTGGAAAACTACGACATGGCTATGGCGCATTACCTTACGGCGGGGGCGGACGTGTGGCTTAACACGCCCCGCCGGCCTTTGGAAGCGTCCGGCACCAGCGGCATGAAGGCCGCCATGAACGGGGTCCTCAACTGTTCCATCCTGGACGGCTGGTGGGATGAGGCCTACAACCCCAATGTGGGCTGGGCCATAGGCCGGGGTGAGGAATACGAGGACACGAATCTCCAGGATGAAGTGGAGAGCAAGGCCCTGTACGATCTTCTGGAACGGGAAATCATCCCGCTCTTTTATCAGCGGGGCCGCGACGGCCTTCCCCGCGAGTGGATCAAGCGGATGAAGAACTGCATGAAGGAAATAGGTCCTTCCATGTCGAGCCACCGTATGCTCATGGACTATTCCAACAAATTCTACTTTCCGGCCCTGAAGAACTACCGCAGGCTGGTAAAAGAGGAATACACGGAAGCCAAATCGCTGGCCGCTTATTTCGGCAAGCTTAAATCTTCATGGGATCATCTCAGGATCATCAAGATTGACTCCAATGCCAAGCCCGTAATGCAGCGCGGCGATTCCCTCACGGTAACCGCCTATATTGAGCTGGGTTCCCTTGACCCGTCGGAACTCCAGGTGGAGCTTTATCACGGTTCGGTTTCCAGCCAAACCAGGGACATAGAAGGCGCCCGGGTAGCGGAGATGAGGGCAATAAGCCAGGAGGGCAACACCTATCTTTATCAGGTAAGGATCGAATGTACCGACACCGGCTGGCAGGGCCACACCGTACGGATACTGCCCAAGCATACGTCACTGGTTCATCCCTACAGAACCGGCTTTATCAAATGGGCGTAAAAGACGTGTAAAGTAGTTTAAGTTTCCCGCGGAATTTCATTGAGCCGGTTTAAAACCCGATTGGTTTTAACCGGCTTTTGTTTTAAGAGCGGTTTTTTGCCAGGGCGCGAATCACAGGCGGAAGAATCCCCTTTCTCCCCTGAATTCCCTGACCGCCCGGTTCATCGCCATGTATTTGGAGGCGGGCACATATTCCGTAATGGAATTGCCCGACCCCAGTGCAAAGCCGTAGCGCCCCCGGGTGTATGAACAGACATCCCTGGTCAGCTCGCCAATCTGTTTTTCATCCAGACGGACCAAATTATCCGTATCAATACCCCCAAAAAGCGCTATACGCTTTCCGTAGCTGTCGACCCAGAAAGAAAAGGGGGCTATCTGATCTTCATTGGAATGTTTCGCGTCTATCCCCAGTTCAATCAGCTCATCCATAACGGTGAATATTTTACCGCAGCAATGCAGTAAAAAGGGTTTCCCCGCGCCATGGATCATATCTATTATTTTTTTATAAACCGGAAAGATATTGCCGCGTATGTCTTCGGGAGGGAACAGGGTACTGGTTTTGTATCCCAGGTCATCCCCGAACCGCATGATGCAATAGGCATCCGCAAAATGCTCCAGAAAATCCTTCCATATCTTTTCTATGACAATGCCCATTTTTTCAAAGAGCAGACGGAACAGTTCTTCGTCGTCGTATTTGATAAAACATAAATTCTGATACCCTGTTATATCCTGCACGCATTCGAAGACGCCGTTTCCCGGCCCTCCTGCTCCTTTCATTCCGGGAGGCAGGTTAGCCGCAAAGGCCCTGAACAGGGGATAGTATTTCTTTTTGAAATAACCGGGGACCTCTTCCCAGGGATACTTTTTAAAATCGTCCATGGTATGGATGGCCCCCGGCTCGTGACCGTAAAGGGCCCTGTTCCCGGGCAGGCAGCCCGCAATAATACACTCAAAGGGGATGGCGTCGTACCCCGCCTTTTCAAAGAAGCGGTTGTAGTTTCTAAAGTATTCATTTATATCGACATCATCCCCGTTGATCATATCCTGGAATTTTTCTCCCGTAATGTCCTCAATTACATTGGGCGCCACAATATGGTCATACAGCGGTACCCACGGTGAAGTATTATTACGCACCGCGTTTACAATCCGGTTGTAGTCGTTCATCAATGAAACCCCCTCTAATTCTTTCTTTGGGTCTGGACGGTATTAATGAGGACAGCTATCAAAATAAGCATACCCCGTACCACATATTGCGCATATTCATTGACGTTCAACAGAGTCATGCCGTTAATGATAACTCCAAGAAAAATAAGTCCTACCAGTGTTCTCGATACGCTGCCAAGACCTCCGCTGAGGCTGGCTCCGCCGATAATAACCGAAGAAATAGCGGTCATTTCCCAGCCTTTGCCGAAAGAGAAGGCCCCGGACATAACCTGCGACGAGACCAGTATGCCGCTCAGGGCTGAACAAAACTGAACCATTATCATGACAGTTATTTTAACTTTGTTCACATTAATGCCCGACAGGCGCGCGGCCTCGGCATTGCCTCCTGCAGCGTATACGGCCCGGCCAAATTTGGTATAACGTCCCGGCTGTATATGACGTTTTTGCAAGCCCGATAAAGGAAACCGTAGGTTTCCAGGGCTTGCAAAAATGTGGGTGGAGTGTGGCGTGGGAATGGAGCGTAGCGGA
>JAISOQ010000319.1 GCA_031275515.1 Treponema sp.
GCGGACAGATTCTTCATTGTTTTTGACGGCCTGCATCTCATGAATTAAGCAGGGCGCCTTGGACAGAACACAGGCTGTATACATCCTCCACCCCGTCCACGAGTATGCCTCCCATGCCGAGTTCCAGAGGCAGGGCGATGTCTATGTCGTAACGGTCCCCAATGGAAACACAGGTCTCCGGGGGCGCTCCCAAAAGTTCCGCCGCTTTCAGGAAGGGAGCCTTATGGGGCTTGGATACCCCGCAGGTGTCAAGACCAACGAGGACGCCGAAAAGATCCTCCACCCCCAGGGCAGCAAGGGTCTTCCGGGCCACCAGGACAGGGTTATTAGTCACCACCGCCAGGGAAAAGGAAGCGGCCAGCGCCGTAAGGGTATCCCGGAGTTTGGGATCCCTTTTGAGGTACTGCGCCGGTTCGTAAAGCTCCTCCCTCCAGCGGACGGTTTCTTCGATAGGGATGCCCAGGGCAAGGAAAATATTCCCCAGGCTCACCTGGGCCTGGGCCTTGCCGTGAGCGCCGGCCTGTGGAGCCCCGCTTTGAGGGTTTGACGCCGCCCAGGTCTTCCGGTATTCGGCGATTTCCCGCTGCATTTCCGCAAAGGTAGTGTTTTTGATTTCCGCCAGCCGCCTTACGGGGCTTTCAAGCTGGAACCGTACATATTCCTGATTGGTGTAGAGGGTATTATCCATGTCAAAAAGGAGGGCGGAGACGGTTTGGGGAATCCGGCAGATCGTCATGGATTTTGCCTCTTTCCGCCTGCCTCAACTGTCCGCCAGGAGCTTCTCAATAATCTCCCGGTTATCCAGGAGGGAACTCAGGGACTGCCCCTGGTGGAGGCGGGAAATGGTTTGGGCAAAAAGCCGTGTGATGTTCACGCTGACGTACCATTCCCTTGTAAGAAGTTCCTCCTGATAGACGGCGTTGGTCCCGATGATACGGTGAAAAAGCCCGTCCCGAAAGGCGGCGTCAAAATGCTCTATGGCGTTCCCGGAAAACAGGGGAAGGCTGATGCCGGCTATCACCTTCTTCGCCCCCTGTTCTCTGAGGAACTGCATGGCCTTGAGGAGGGTCCCGCCGGTACCCAGCATGTCGTCGGCCATGAACACCGTCTTGTCCCGCACGTTCCCCAAAAGCTTAACCTCCGCGATGTTGTTTTCCTGGGCGTCCTTGGAAACCCTGGAATAATCCCGTTCTTTATAGAGGAGAGCCAGGGGTTTTTTGAACGCCGTGGCGTAAAATTTATTCCTGTCCACCGCCCCCGTATCCGGGGAGACTACGACAAAATCACCGCTCTGGATTTCGGCGAGCTTGGAAAGCTGCCTGATAATCTGATAACTCGCATGAAGGTTCTCCATGCGCATAAAGTTGAAAGCATTCCCGATTTCCCGGGAATGAATATCCAGCGTGATAATGCGGTCCACCCCCAGGGATTCCAGGATATACCCGATACGACTCGCGGTAATCCCTTCCCTTCCCTTTTTCTTGTGCTGCCGGGAATAAGGATAAACCGGCGACACTAGGGTGATACGGTCCGCGCCGGCCTGTTTTACCGCGTCAACAGTTACCAGGATGGTCATGAGATGATCGTTCACCGAAAGGCTTTTTTTAAGGGTTTCGTCGTTAAAACTCAAAGGATAGTGGTTTTCAGGGTCCTGAACGATATAAACGTCCTTACCCCGGATAGACTCAATGATTTCGGCCTTGATTTCCCCGTTGGGAAACATGGTAAAACGGGCGGACGCCTTGAAACGGGGGATATGAACCCCGGAGGAGTCCCGCAGCGCATCATGGATGAAGCAGATACGGCGCATCACCGTATCCGCATCCATAGCGTACTTCTTTGCCATATCCGACACGATTTTGCTGAATTTATGATTATAGCTTTTTTTTAGATGATGAATGATTTTATCGGCAAATACTTCACCCCCCGGACAGGCAATGACGGCAAGGTTTTCGGGCCCGGTATACTTCATGAGTACTTCCTTATATCATAATAAGCAGTTAATTTTCAAGTATAGTGATCTCGACCCGCCGGTTCCGCCGCCGGCCTTCGTCGGTCCTATTGTCGCCCAGAGGCTGCTCCGCTCCAAAGCCGCGGACTACGATACGGTCCGCTTTTCTGATCTCTTTCTCTATGAGGTAATCCGCCACAGCCGAAGCCCGCCCTTCGGACAACTGCCGCCGTCCCTCCTCAGTCCCCGCCAGGGCCGTATGCCCCCCCACCATGATGTCCCGATCCTGGTACTTGCGGAGGATCTCTCCTATCTTATCCAGCTTGGCCGTCTCTCCGGGCAATAAAACCGCCGAATCAGCTTCGAACTGTATGTTTTCAAGGTTTATGGTTATCCCGTCTTCCACGACCCGTACCTGAGTATCCCCTATCCCCAGGCTGTTCAGGTCCCGCTCTATTTCCCTGGCAATACTCTCCTTGTCCATCCTGGAGGACTCCAGTATCTCCGCTTCCGCGTTCCCCCGGTATTCTATCGTCCTCCCGTTGGAAAGCTCGAAAACAACCCGGAACTCCTCTTCGTAAGAGCGCGCCTGTCCTAACTCAAAATCCCAGTACACTACCTGATCCGAAGCTTCTATAATACGCCGGGGCCATATCCTCCCCTGGACCGCTTGAGGCTCGTCAAATACCCGGTAGGACACGGAAAAGGCGGGGTACTCCTTTCCCCGCCAGGGCCGCATCCCCAAATAGGTATAATTCGCCGTAAAAGGAATACGGTAAGGTTCCGGTATGCCGAAACTGTCCCGAAAATCGTGTACCTCATGTCCCTCGGCGTTCCAAGTATCCCCCGGTTTAAGGTCCCGATCCGGAAAAACCGGCACGTTCCTTACTACGGGCATAAAGTACCCCTTATCTATGGTGATATACCCCTGCCGGTCCCGTTCAAACACGGACTCGTAGTCCCGGGCCCACTGAAAACTCGTACCCCCCTGTTCTGTCGCCCGTTCCGCCGTCCTGAACTGCCCCCTGTGCCGGAAGCGGCCTTCCGCCTCTTCCTCCACCGTCACCGCGATCCGGTTCAAGACCTCCGCCCTATGGCTCAACTTCCGGTCCAGATATACCGACTCATTCACCGTCGAAAGGATACGGTACTGGTCCCCTGCCTTATGCTTATAACGAAACACCTCCCCCCAGACCGGAGGGGTCAAAATCAGGGCCGCCACCCAGAGGAACGCCAGAAGAGCCATTCTTTTTTTATAGAAGAAAACGTACATTCTAGTTTAGTGTAGCTTTTTCCGTACAGATTGGAAAGGGGGCTTGTCTCTGACATAGCAATTTTACATTCACCCGTCCGGTTCATCGCCGAGGACGAAAACCATAACCCCTTCATCGCGTGTATTCTTGGGGGTACAATTTACCATCTCCGTCAGCTACGGGTGACTCGCTTCCTTTCGCCTAAAGATAAAAATATACTACGCCTCGGGTTCACCTCCGCCCCGGCTGCCATACAGTGATAACATGTCATTTCCCCCTTCTTGCTGAAGTTCAGTTCGACGTTACTTCGGTTATATTTTCGCTTGAGTTCCTGCTGAAAGTTCAACATTGAAGAGTGTGAAAAAACATAGCATCCACTATTGATGGTGTCCGCATATTCATATTTGAGGTCATGTTTTTCCTGGCATCGGGGCAGGATTTCTCAATCAACCCGTTTGCCAACCTTGTCAAAATCGCGCAGCTACGCTTGAGTATTCCTCGTCCCATGCATCATCTCAGCTATTTTTTCTAAATGTAAAATTGCTGTGGTGCAATGCGTCTCCCGTGTTGCGCCACGTAAAAAACGAACCATAGCCGGGCCGATGAGCCCCGTTAAATTCTAACCATGGCGTCCTGTTCCGCGGCGCGGAAGCACCGGTACATCATGGGCGCAGGTGAGCAGGCTGTCAACCGCCCGGTCCATCTTCAGTTTCTGTTCTACCAGCGCCGTACTATCTTTCAGGGCCAGGGCAGCCATCTTGACCCACCGTTCCTCGAGCCGTTCCTCAAAGGGCTGTTCCAAAAGCCGTTGGAAGGGTGTTTTCCCCTGGTCATAGGTTTTTTTTTCTTCGCCCCGACCCGTTCGCATCTGATTTGTTTCATGCAGGGATAATAC
>JAISOQ010000030.1 GCA_031275515.1 Treponema sp.
AATAACGCAAACTGTGACCCGAACCGGGCGGAAACCGCGTTTTGAAAACCCATCACCTGAGAGGAGGTCCACCGGTCGTCCGATGACTGGGCAAAACGGTGGCCTTCAAACCAGGGGACAAAAACCCCTTCGATTTTGGTAAAAGCGCCTATGCCGTAGGAAGCCCGGATCAGGGGCCGGGCTATCTTGATGGATTGAGCGTCCGACATGGCCGAAAGGTCCGAATAGTCCAGGGGATTGATCACATCCAGGGGGCCTAAGCTGTCGGCCTTGCCCCAGGTAAGTTTCCGCAGGCCCCCCTCAACAGTAAGATTACCGAAAAAACCGCGGACATAGGCTTCGTCCAAAGACAGTATCCGGGACGGGTCCTGGAAATCGGGATGCAGCTTCAGGTTGATTACCCCGTCGGCATTGGAACCTTGGGCGGAAAAATTGAGATCCCCCGAAAAGATGTTCCCCGGACGGATATTACCGATGGCTTCGGCAGACTCAAATTCTTCGGCATAGAAAAGCAGTTCCCCCTGGGCCTTGCCGTTTATGGAAGCTCCGGTAATCAGGGAACCCAGGCCGCCCCCTGACGCCGCCGGGCCGGCTTCTTCTTCGTCAAAGCCGAACCCGAACCCAAAGTCATCCTGGGCGTGGACATGGACGGACAGAACCGCCGCCAATAAGAAGGCGGAGGCAAAAAGGGAACCCCTGGCTTTCATCGGCTTCTCCCGGTCTCAAGGTAGGCGGTGGTAAATACGCCCTCCGGGATGGGATCGTCGTATTTCAGAATATCCATATAAATGGTGGTGGATGTGCCCGTCCCCGCCGTAGTCATGGTAGTAACCGTGGGGGTAAGCCGCCCCTGTATGTCCTTGACCTCTTTCATCTCCACGATTTTGACCGGGGAATTCGTGTTTTTACGGTCGTAAAGCTCGATCTTGTACCCTATTTTTGTGTCCTTATCGATCCACTGGACCATGCGGGAATATTGATACGAACTGTCCCTGGGCTTGGACTCGATCACATAGCAGGGCTTTCCGTTGTAGGTTTCTTCCCTGATGAGGGTATGACTGTCCAGGCCGACATCCCGGCTGGCGGAAGAAATATCGTCGTAGGAAAAATCGGTCCCCATGAAGCTCCCGGATCCTTCGGAGGCCGCAACACGCCGCACCTTTCCCAGGGAAGGAAGGAAAATCCACCGGTCCTCGCCGCCCCCGGATTTTTCCATGGTGAGGAACCGGGTTCCCGCCACGCTGGCCGGACGCTGGAACACGATGATGGTCCGGGAACCGTTGGGGCCGTCCTTGGAGTATTGATCGATTACCCGCTCGGCGGTAGTGCCGTCTTTTGCGGTGATCACCATCCGGGACCGGCTTGAAACGGTATCCGCGGTAACCCGGTCCCGGGAAGAACTCACGATAGCCGCCGCGTCCTGGGCAAAAACAGCGGCGGTTCCGGCAATTATCATCGTAATTAAAAAGACGATTCTTTTCATGTTTAACTCTCCTATATTTCTCGTGTTATAAATTTGGGCTTTATCAGATTGAGCAGTACGGGTATCACCGTCAGGCTCACGATTGCGCTGGTTCCCATAGTCATGGCGATGAGGAGCCCCAAATCGGCGAGCATATTAAACTGGGAAAAGAGAAGCACCGCAAAGCCCGCGCCTACGGAAACCGCGTTGATCAGAATCGCCTTTCCGGAAGTCGCATAGGCCCTGCTCAGGAAGTCTCCCTTTCCCCCGGCGGCCTGGTATTCCCGCTTGTAAGCTTCCAGGAAGTGAATCGTATAGTCAATCCCGATGCCCACGGAAACGCTGGCAACCATAGCGGTCCCGATGTTCAGCTTGATCCCCGTAAAGCCCATCACCGCAAAATTAATCAGGATGGAAATGGAAAGCGGCGCGATCCCCACCGCCCCTGCGGTAAAAGACCGGTTGGAAAGGGCGATAATGAGGAACACCAGGGCAAGGGAAACGATCACGGATATAAGCTGGGACTTAACCACATGGTCGTTGAGGGACGCCTCCACCAGGGCAGTGCCGCCCACCGTCACCGTAACCCCCGGAGGGGCGTTGGCCGCTATATAATTGTCTATTTCCTGATATGCGGAATTACTGTCGTGCTGCCCCACGGTACGAAGCTGAACCGTAGTCTTAATCGCCGTAGGTTCCAGGGGATCATTGGCGTAATCGCCGATACTCCCCGAAAGGAGAACCAGGTAATTTGACACAAGCCGCTGGAGTTCCCCGGGAGTTTGCTTGCCGTATTTGGCGGGGTCTGCGGGCACTTCGTAATATGCGGCGCCCTCATAGTTGAGGAGGCGCTTAACCTCCTTTACCAGGGCGTTGGCGTCCATGCCCAGACTCTTTCCCGCCGCCCGGTCAAAAAGGGCCGCCAGGTCTTCCCCGGTATAGACCCTGGTCCTGACATTTTCCCCTTCCCCGGCGGCGGTTTCGTCCAAAGCCGGGACGACGCTTAAAGCGTCTTCCTCTCCAAAGCCGAAATCCCCAAAACCATCGGAGGCAAAGCCGAAACCGGTTTCCTGCCCCCCGTCGTCTTCAAACCCAAAGCCGAAATCCCCGCCGCCTTCCGCGCTTCCCCCGCCTGAGGCTTTAAGCCCATCGGGGCTCTCGCCGGCGTTGAACACCTGGTTGATCCGTTTGATGAGTCCGGTAAAGCCCATAGCCTTACCGACTTCGGGAACCTTATCCGAGAGGTAGGCGTTCAGGCCCTCCATGACGGTCAGGGAATCGGGATGCAGGAGGGTTTCCGCGCTGCCGGCCTCAAACACCACGCTCACCAGCTTGGACCCCCCGAACTTCTCCCGGATGAACACATCGGATTTATAAATATCCGTATCCGGCTTAAAGTATTCCACCATTACGTTGTCGATGATGATCCTGGAAAGGCCGTAAAGGGAGACCGCCACGACAACAAAGGCGGCAAAGAGGGTGAACCGCTTTTTCCGTACAACCCTGGTGAACAGATCGGCAATACCCGCGCTGATGGCATCAGCCTTTTCCTCCGGGCTTTCACCCCCGGAAGCCCTCCGAGACCGCCGGTTCAGGGGCTTGGGCCCCCGGATGAGGAGCAGGGCGGGAATCAGGGTTACCGCCACGACAAAGGCGGTCATTACCCCAAGGCTGGAAAACACGCCGAATTCCCTGATAGGCAGCACGGAAGTAAAACAGTTGGAAAAGAACCCCACAAAGGTAGTCAGGGCGGCAAGGAACACAGGCTTCCCGATTTTCCGCAGAAGCTCAAAGACCAGTTCCCGGTGTTCCCCGGCGTTCAGGGTCTTGTTCCCCATGTCGGAGATGTAGTGGGAGATCACATGAATGCCATAGGCGCTTCCTACGGCAACCAGGATGACCGGGAGCACCGTAGAGATGACGGAAAGTTTTACGCCGAACAGGGGCATGGCTCCTATGGCCCAGACCGTGGCAATCACCACCGTGAGGAGGGGAAGAACCACCGCGGTAAACCGGCGGAAGGAAAAGAAAAGCACCCCCAGCACTACTATTACTACTAGAGGCACCAGAAAGATGAGGTCCGCATTGATGAATTCGTTGACCGTAGCGCTGATAACGGGCATTCCGGTCACGTGTACTTCCGCTATTCCCTCGAACATTTCCTGGGCTATGTCCCGGATAACGATAAAGCTGTCGGCTGCTTCCTGGCTGCCCGCTTCGTCAGAATCTATATCCAGAGGCACCAGAACCTGAGTGGCGCTGAAATCATCCGAGACCAGGGCCCGCTCGTACATATCCCAGGAAAGCACCCGCCGCTTGAGTTCCGCAATCTCCCCGGCAGTACCGGAAAAATCCTCCCCCACCAGTTTTTCTACGATGATGGCGTCCCCGTCGCCGGTTATATAATCGGTGGTGACCAGGGAATTAACATTTTCGACAATTTCGATTTCTTCAATCCGGGTCACATACTCCCTGAGCCGGCCAAGAAAATCCGCATCGAACACAGTCCCGTATTTGCGCTCAAGGCCCACCAGGATAAACAGGGAACTTCCGAACGTGTCGTCGATCCACTGGCTCACCAGACGCGCCTCGTCGTTTTCCGGGACGAACCGGAGATTATTGTTGTCAATTTCCGCCCGGGGCAGCTGCAAAGCGAAAAAAACCGTTATTGCCGCAACTGCGGCGGCGACAATCCAGGGGTGTTTAAAAAAAGTCCGCATATTCCTCCGTTATTTTCCCTATCCGACTATAATTTTTTCTCCGGAACTTCCGGAGGCTTTCACTGTTTTTCGTACATCTCCCAGGGCCAGGCGGGAACGGTCTATTCCCTCCCGGGCTATCCCCCTCAGTATAATCTGAAAAATATTCTGCATTTCATCAAAAAGAACGACATCAACTTCCTGGGGCTTCTTGAGGTATTTCACCGTGTTGTCAACGATCAGGGAAAAAAGGGATATGATCGTATGGGTAATAAGCGTGGGATTCACGTCCTGTTCAAAGGCCCCTTCGTCAATCCCCGCCTTTATCATATCCCGTATCATGTTGAAAAGTTCAAACGAGGGGGCTAAAACGCCGTATTCGTCATCGCTGACGGAAATAAAAGGATAATCCGGGGTAATGTATTCCTTCATGTTAAAAAGCACTATCATGTCATCGGATTTTCCGAAAATATCCACATAGCATTTCCAAAAGAGTTTGAGGGAGTCCAATGCGGACATCCGGGGATTATGAAGGGACTGGAAATACTTGATAAAGTGGAATCCCGCTTCGCTGCATATTTCCCTGAACAGAATATCCCTGCTGGAAAAGTAAAGATAAAGAGTGGCTTTGCTCAATTCCGCCCGTTTCGCAATCTCTCCCATACTGACCGCTTCCACTCCCTGCTCCAGGATAAGAGCCTTTGCGCACCGAATGATCAGCGCCTTCCGCTCAGCCCTTTCCCGTTCTTTCCGTTCCGCAATTCCCATGCCCCTGTTCTCCAAACCGGCAGACACATACTGACCGGCAGTCAGTATGTATTCATTAGTTTTTTATTAGTCCTCAGCATATAAACAGACCAGCGGTTGGTCAAGGGGTAAAATAAAAAACG
>JAISOQ010000050.1 GCA_031275515.1 Treponema sp.
AAATGACTCTGCTCAGAACACCCTTGGACAGATATAGAAAATATTCTAAAATTAGTAATATTAGTAAAAAGGACCCCGCGGGTCCTCTGCCGGAGGCGTGGGTGAAGATACGGGTATTAGAAAAGTTTCAAACAATAATCGTCCGGGGTATCAATACCTTTGCGGGGAAGGCCGCAGGTTTTTTGCATACCCCCAGAAAGCTAAAGTCCCCCCTGGCGGACCGGCTTCTGGCGGACGCCCTTCGCCTGGCGGAGATTCCCTCTCCTACCGGGCAGGAAGAACAGCGGGCCTCCTTTGTTTTGGATCGCCTTAAAGTTTTGGGGTTAAGCCCCCTGGTGGACGAAAGGGGGAACATCCTGGCCAGGGTTCATTCCGCGGATCTGGAGAATCTGCCGCCCCTCCTCTTTTTTACGAACCTGGGGTCGGATCGCTGGCATCCGCTGGAAAGCCTTTCCCGGCTGGATTCGGAAAAAGCCCAAGGCGCGGGCCTGGCGGACAGCCTGGGGGCGGCGGCCCTCATCTCCCTTGCCGAGGGGATAAGCTGCGGGCGGATAGAGACGACCCGGGAACTCATCCTTCTCTTTGCGGCCAGTTCCTTTGACAACAGCGACGGCAGCTTCTTCCTGCCGGTAACCGGGGACGACGCCAACCGTCCCGCGGCGGCTATCGGGGTACGGGGGCTTACTTTGGGAACCCTGGTGAACAACAGCCGGGGCATATACCGGATAAAGATAAACCTTTCCCTGGAAACGGGGAGCCTGGGCAAAGGGGATGTCCCGGCGGCGGGGAATCCCGGTAAAAATCCGTCCGGATCGGGACCCGTGGTGGGCGCTCTTCTGGACACGGCCTACAAGCTTGCGGGCATCACCTGGGACATAGAGGGAACCACCAGACTCTACATACGCCACATTGATGCGGAAACTATCTTTGGCCACACCCCTGTGGAAGGGCTTTTGGAGATTGAAATCGAATCTTCCGACGGCGCCCGGCTGGAAATGGCAATGAACACCGTAAAGGCTACGGTGGAAAACGCCGCTTCCGGACCGGAACTCCGGAACGAGGTACTCATCACGTCCTTTATTCCCGTAGGAGACATTTCGGTGAACGATAAGCTCATGCAGATCGCGGCGGGGATCATGAAGGATCAGCGTATCAAGGTTCAGGAAGAAAACGGCGCCGATATAGCCGCCCATCTTTCCGCCCTGGGAATACCCGCCCTGTCCCTGGGAATAGCCCAGGGCCGGGAAGGGATGACTAGGGATACCATAGAGATAGATTCCATAGAACGGGGGAGGGTTTTGCTGGAAACCCTCATTAACCGGCTTATTAAGGAGGAACTGTGAGCGCCATCGACGATACTCTTCTGGAGCGTACCTGGCATCATTCCCGTTTTCAGAATATAGATCGCCTGGTTGCTTTAAAAGAAAAAAAGGGGCTAAAGATTTCCCTGGCCTTTCCCACCTTAAACGAAGAATCAACTATAGGAAAGGAAATACTCGTTATCCGGACGGAACTCATGGATCGTTATCCCCTGGTGGATGAAATCGTGGTGATCGATTCGTCCTCCAAGGACAAGACCCGGCAGGTGGCCGAACGCTTCGGCGCCAGGGTCTTTGACTCGAAGACCATACTGCCCAAATACGGCAGTTTCCGGGGCAAGGGGGAAAACCTTTGGAAGAGCCTTTACGTGCTTGAAGGGGACATCATCGTCTGGGTGGACGCGGATATTTCCAACATCGCCCCGAAATTTGTCTACGGCCTTCTGGGTCCCCTCCTGGAGGACGACAAGATAGGCTACGTCAAATCCTTCTACGAACGGCCTATACGTTCCTCCTCAGGGATTAACCCTTCAGGCGGCGGGCGGGTAACGGAAATCCTGGTACGGCCTCTTTTCTCCCTCTTTTATCCGGCCCTTGCCCGTCTGATACAGCCGCTTTCCGGGGAGTACGCCGGACGCCGGAGTCTTTTGGAGCGTCTCTCCTTTTCCGTGGGGTATGGGGTGGAACTAGCCCATCTTATCGACATCTACGAGCTTTCCGGAATAGAAGCTCTGGCCCAGGTAGACCTGGACATACGGGTACACCGTAACCAGACCACCGCCGCTCTGGGAAAAATGGCCTACGGTATTCTGGGCGCGTTCTTTTCCCGGGCCGAAAAATACGGCAGCGCTAAACTCATCAGGGAACTCGCCGGGTACCACATCGCCCTGGAACGGGAAGACGCCGCCCACCGGGTGCTAAAGACCGCCATTTCCGGTGAGGAGCGTCCGCCCATGCTCGATATCCCCGAATACCGGGAAAAATTCAGGAAGAACGGGTAGCCCAGGCGGCCGCTGCTGCCGGGGAGCGTTCCCCCTGTCTGATTAACCCTCTGGGATATGGGTTACTAATCTTTTCAACCATAGCTGCATACATCAAAGGACATAAGTTCTTATTCCCTTGGGGAAAAAAGAGTATTCTTTAAAGAGGAGCCTGTAATGTCAGGAATACGATTTGAGGAAAACGACGACCTCATTGATATTTGTCTGGATAATGTCTTTAAGGCGGTATTCGCCCGGGACACGCCGGAATCCCAGGGAGCGTTGTCACGGCTTCTGTCGGCCATCATAGGGAGGGAGCTGAGAGTAGTCGCAATAACCGCCAATGAGCCGCCAATAGACAACCTGCGGGACCGTCAAATTCGTTTTGATATAAACTGCAAGGGGGAGGGGGAAGAAGTGGTCAATGTGGAAATGTCCCTCAACCCGGACGCCTACGAACCGGTACGGCTGGAGTTTCACGCGGGGAAGCTCTTTACCGGTCAGGACATCCGGGGTGCGGACAAGAGCTACGATGATCTGAAAGAGGCGTATCAGATAGCGATATTAGCGCGGGGAAGATTTTTTTCGGAGGAAGGATTTCAGCATAAATTTGAGTATTACGATCCTGAGCGTGGGGTAAGGCTGGGAGGGAGGAGCCGGATCATCACACTGGAATTATCGAAGCTGGACAGGGTGGTGGAGAAGCCGGTGGGTGTAATGAGTGGTGCGGAACAATGGGGAATATTTTTCCGGTATTTGAGGGACAAGAGCAAACGGGAAAAGATCAATGAGATATTGGAAGAAGAGGAAGGGATAGCGATGGCAGGAGAGGTATTACTGAGGATAAGTAAAGACGAGGTAGAACGGGCGCGTCTCATGAGTGAATACAAGTATGTTGTAGACACCCAGAGCAAGGTAGTACACGCTAAACGGGAAGGCCGGAAGGAAGGATTGAAAGAAGGCAGGAAAGAAGGTAAGCAGGAAGAAATATCCGCAATACTGGAACTCATTAATAAGGGGTATTCTCTGGAGGCTCTTAAAGAACGGCTTAAAGCCGATAAAAATCTCCCCGGCGAGTGAAGCATTCAAACGATAAGCAAGGGCGAGGCGGGGACCGGCAAGGGGGCAGAACGTAACCTTCCGGGACTTTCCGCAAAAAATTTGTGAAAAACGCTTCTTTAAAGGTATTTTCTTTCACAGGCTTAATGCTTTATGATAGAGGCGGCTTATGGAGAGGCCTGACGGTGGATTTTGAAGCGGAATTGGAAAAGCTCTTGGCCGGGGAACAGGAACCCCTGCCTCAATATGAACTGGCGGAGGTTTTGGCCGAAAGCCGGACTTTATTGGACGCCCTCAATAAAAGGCAGGTGGATCTTTCTTTGCAGGTGGAAGAAATCTATGACCTTGCGAAAGAGGCGGATGCCCGGGAACTGCGGGAAGCCCTTAACGCCGAGAAAGGCCGGGTTCATCAACTGCTGGGGGCGGTAGTTGGGTTAAGCGACTTGCTGGAACATTTTTGCGTTTACGCCGGGCAAAGCGGCAGCCCGGAACTGGAGCATCAGGGCCGCCTTTTGTGGCAAAATTCACGGCTCCTGCTGGAAAGCTGCGGGATCCTCCGGTTGGGAGAAGCCGGTCAAAGGCTGGACCCGGCGCTGCATACGGTTCAGTCCGCCGTTGCTTCAGAACTTCCCCAAGAACACATAGTTCAGGTGCTTCAAAGCGGGTACGGATATTTGGGTACGGTGCTGCGCAAGGCCGTTGTTGTACTCAGCTTGGGAAATACGGATACGAAAAGAGAAGACGCGGAAATTGGAGGATACGGAACATGAGTAGAATCGTCGGTATTGATTTAGGGACATCCACTTCGGAAATAGCCTGCATTATTGACGGCGTTCCAAAAGTGATCCCCAATACCTTGGGAAAACCCATTACCCCTTCGGTGGTACATATACGGGAGGATGGCGAGGCCCTGGTGGGTGAGGAGGCGGCTGAATATCTTTTTACCCGCCCGGAATGTACTTTTATGGAGGTCAAACGCCTTACCGGGAGCGGGGAGACGTTGCGCGCCCATGGAAAGGAATATTCCCCCGAAGATGTGCAGGCCATGTTGCTGCGCTACCTTGTAAGCTGCGCGGAAACCTATTTAAAAGAAAAAATAGACAGGGCGGTCATCACTGTGCCGGCCTATTTTACCGATGTGCAGCGCCGGGCAACTGCCAGGGCCGGGGAACTGGCGGGCCTTTCGGTGGAGCGGATCATCAACGAGCCTACTGCGGCGGCCCTTGATTACGGACTTGTCAACCTCAAGGAATGTAAAAACGTGCTGATCTACGACCTGGGGGGCGGCACTCTGGATGTTACGGTCCTCGAATTGTTCGAAGGGGTCCTCGACGTAAAGGCCAGCCGGGGCAACAACCATCTGGGGGGCAAGGATTTTGACGAAATCATCATGCGTAACCTGGCGGACACTGCGGGGGATGAACGGGCCCTGATGCGGCTTAAAAAAGCCGCCGAAGACTGTAAAATCGCCTTGAGTACCCAGGAGTCCTATGAGGTATCCCTGCCCTTCCTGACCACCGCCCGGGACGGGAAACCGGTTTCTTTGGAAAAAACCGTAACCAGGACGGAGTTTGAGGAATGGATCAGGGAAAAGGTTGATTCCACCCGGGAACCCATGATGACCGCCCTTGCGGACTCGGGCCTTTCCGCCGGAGATTTGAACATCGTCCTCCTGGTGGGGGGCTCTACCCGTATACCCTGCGTTAGAAAGGTGGTAGAAGAGAGCCTCTCTGCTGCCGCGCACTCTTTGATAGACCCGGATTTGACGGTCGTCCGGGGCGCCGCTATTCAGGCGGGTCTCCTTGACGGCGCATTTACCGCCGCGGATCTGGTCCTTACCGACGTATGCCCCTATACGCTGGGAATAGCGGTGCTTCATGAAAGTTTCTACGAGGAAAAACTGCTGTTTGATCCCATTATTCCCCGGAACACCACTATTCCTGTCGAAAAGTCGAAAGTCTATTATCCGGTGGAGGATTATCAAACTATCGTGCAGATTAAGGCATATCAGGGAGATTCTTCCAACCCCGAGAACAACGAGTATCTGGGTAACGTCACGCTTACGGGAATTCCTCCGGCTTACCGGGGGAAAAGGGAGCCGATAGAAGTGACCTTCGCCTATGATGTAAACGGTATTTTACAGGTAAAAGCCAGCGTGGTGTCCACAGGCCAAACGGTCTCCGCCGAAATCAGTACCACGGGAGTAAAGGCGAAACCGCCGGTTGATCTGGCGCAGTGGGAGAAAGCGGAAGGGGCGAAACGCTTCCGTCCGGCGATGCGTAAAGCGGAAAAACTGATAGCCGAAGAGTACGATGAAGACGGCGATCTTGAAATTCTGGTCAGGCAGATAAAGGAAGCGTTACTGCTGAATAAGAAAGAACAGGCGGAAGCGCTGCGGGATGAATTGCTGGAACTCCTGGAAGCCATGAAATGACGCATGAAATCAGCCCGTATACCCTAAGCCGGGCTCTTGGGGCGCGGTATTACCGGCTGGCCCTCGGGGCGGCGGCGGCGCGGAATTTGAGCGCCGCCGCGCTTTATTCCCGGTACGCTTCTTTGCTGGATCAGGAACATCCGGGGGCGGAAAAATTGTTCCGTCTTTGCCGTTATGAACTGGGAGAATCCGGCGATACCGGGGAGGGCTTTGAAAAGGTCAGGCTTCTGTGTGCGGAAAAAAAATGGCGGGAAGCGGCCCGGGCGGCTCAGTCCCTTCCCCATCAAAGCGTGCGTGTTTTGAACCTCCAGGGCTGCCTTTGGGCGCTGGCTAAAGACCCCGCAAAAGGCGCGGGTTATTTTGCCCGGGCCCTGAGCAAAGATCGCTTCAACCGGCTTGCTGCGGAAGGTTTGGCAAAACTTACCCTTAAACGGAAACCATTTTGGAGAATCCTATGAAAAGCCTTTATGAACTGCTGGAAGTAGAAAAGACGGCGGATCAGACGCAGATAAAGCGCGGCTATTTCAATCAGGTACGGAAATATCCGCCTGAACGTTTCCCGGAAGAGTTCAAGGCCCTGCGGGCTGCTTACGAGACGCTTTCCGACGAAAAGAAGCGGGCGGAATACGACAGAATCGGCGCTATGCCGCCTATCGTGGCGGCTGTTTTCCAGGAAGCCCAAAAGGCCAATAAATTAGGCTTACATACCGAAGCGTCCAACCTGTACCGCACGATCTTAACGCGGGATCCTAAGTTAACCAAAGTCAAGGAAGAATACGCCTGGTCGCTGAAGGCGGAGGGTAAGAGCGGCAAAGCCATAGAAGTATGGGAATCTCTGTGCAAACAGGAACCAAATAACCATGAGTACGCCCAGTGTCTTGCCCAGGCCTATGTAGACCGCGGCTGGCACAAGAAGGCGACAGCCCAATTCCGGCGGGCAGTTGAAATCGACGGAAGCGATGCGGACTGCTGGACGGAAATGCTTCACTGCATGATGGCTGGGGCGAAAGAGGAAAAAGAGGTGCAGCAGGTCTGCCGGGAGGCTCTAAAGGCGGTTGGAGAAAACTGCGATTATATCCCCCTGTACGTTCATGCGTTCCTGATCCTGGCGGGGGATGATAAAAATGCCGCCCAGGGGTATTTACAAAAGATCCTTGCGTTGATGCGCGCCGGTCTGGTAACAGAAGCAATGAACATGCAGGAAGCTCTTCTGGAGATGGTGAACAGCCTCTTTGTTTTTAACCTGGCGGATCTCTTTCCCTATATTCAGGACATGGCGGATCTCCTGCCTGATAAAAGCAAGACGTTCCTCAGTTCATTTGAAGAAGTAAAGCAGATCTATACGGTCAGCCGTCTAAAGGAACAAGGCTTTTCCGCTTTGATTCACGATCTGCTGGTAACCATTGCGGTGCAGACTGATTCCGATGAAGACAGGCATCAGATACTTATTATGGAGTGGATCATCCTGTCGGAACAGAACACCTACCGTCCCCAGCTTGCGCGGCTGAAGAAGGAACTCCCCGAGCTGTACGCCCTGCACAAAAACTTTTTTGATGAGGCGATGCGTACCCGTAACCCGGAAAAAATGATGAGGGATCGGGACAAAAAGCTGGATAAATTAAAGGCCCGTAACCCTGATTTGGAAGACGATGAAGATGAGGAGGAACAGCTTGAACCCCTGCGCCGGACCGCTCCCAAGGTCGGACGCAACGATCCCTGCCCGTGCGGTTCGGGAAAGAAATATAAAAAGTGCTGCGGCGCTTAACCGGGCAGGGTAAGCCCCGGCCCGCTCTGCCTACCGGTAATCTTCCCAGGCTTTAATCTCCAGGCCGCCGCATCTGTCCCGCTCATACGCCAAAGCGTCGATGAATTCCCGGGCCACCTTGATGTTGGTAAAGAGGGGGATGTCAAAGTCCACGGCCATACGGCGGATGATATAATCGTTTTTAAGTTCCGTCTCCCGGTTGTTCTTTGGGATGTTGATGATCATATCGACTTCCCGGCGCTTGATGAACCCTGAGATGTTGGGTTCTTTGGATTCCAGCGGCCAGTTGAGGGCCGTAACCGGGAGGCCGTTGGCGGCAAGGAATTTCGCCGTCCCCCGGGACGCGAAAAGTTCATACTCCATATCCACGAGCTTCCGGGCGGAGTCCAGGAAGTCCAGCTTTTCCTCTATGGGGCCGGTGGAAAGGAGTATGCGTTTCCTGGGGATGCGGTAGCCCACCGAAAGGAGGGCCTTGAGGAAGGCGTCGTTAAGGTCCGTGCCTATACAGCCCACTTCCCCGGTGGAGGCCATTTCCACCCCGCTCACCGGGTCCGCCCCGTGCAGCCGGGAAAAGCTGAACTGCGCCGCCTTGACCCCCACCCATTCCAGGTCCAGGGCGGAAACGGAGGCCTTTTGCACCGGTTCGTCCAGCATGGCCCGGACCGCCAGTTCTATCATGTTCACCCGGCTTACCTTGGAGCAGAAGGGGAAGCTCCGGCTGGCCCGGAGGTTGCACTCGATCACCCGGACCCGGTTGCGCTGGGCCAGGAACTGTATGTTGAAAGGCCCGGTAATGTCCAGGGCGAGGGCGATCTCCGCGCTGATCTTGCGGATCTTCCTGATGGTTTCGATGTAGAGCCGCTGGGCCGGAAGGACCACCGTGGCGTCTCCGGAATGAACCCCGGCGTTTTCGATGTGTTCGGTGATGGCGTGAAAGAGGATCTCCCCCCGCCTGGCCACGGCGTCAATCTCGATCTCTTTGGAATTTTCTATGAACTTGGAGATCACCACCGGGTGTTCCGGGGATACGTCCGCCGCAAGGCCCAGAAACTTCTCCAGGCTTTCGTCGTCCCAGGCTACGTTCATGGCCGCCCCGGAGAGTACATAACTCGGCCTGATGAGTACCGGGTAGCCTGCTTCCGCGGCAAAGTCCCTGGCCGCGCTCAGGTCCGTCAGTTCCCTCCAGGCGGGCTGCTCTATGCCCAGCCGGTCCAGGAGGGCGGAAAATTTGTTCCGGTCCTCCGCCATGTCTATGGATTGGGGGGTAGTGCCGTAGATGAGGGCCCCGGCGGTGTAGAGCCTGGTGGCCAAATTGTTGGGAATCTGGCCGCCCATGGACAGGATGAGTCCGTCCGGACGTTCCCGCTCGTAAATGTCCAAGACCCGTTCCAAGGTGAGTTCCTCAAAGTAGAGCCGGTCGCACATGTCGTAGTCCGTGGACACCGTTTCCGGGTTGCAGTTCACCATGATGGAGTAACGCCCCAGCTTCCGGGCGGTCTCCGCGGCATTGACGCAGCACCAGTCGAATTCCACGCTGCTCCCTATGCGGTAAGCCCCGGAGCCCAGGACCATTACCCCCCGGCCCGCCGGAGCGGTATCGTCCCGGATGCCTCCCGCCAGGCCCCCGCTCCCGGCGCCTGAGCCGGCGTAGGTCATGTAGAGGTAGTTTGTCTTGGCCGGGTATTCCGCCGCCAGGGTGTCTATCTGTTTTACCGCCGGCTTTATGCGGTAGTCTTCCCGGAGCTTCCGGACATCCATTTCCCCCAGGCCCAGGAATTCCCCGATGCGCCCGTCGGAGAAACCCATGCGTTTTGCCCTGGCAAGAAGCTCCCGGTCAATGGAAAGAGGTGAGGGTAAGGAGCCGGAAAGCCCGGCGCTTTGGTTTTCCCCTTCCCCCTGCCGGGGCGCTCTGATTTGTCTAATGGCCTGTTCGGTCTCCAGGATTCCGGCGATCTTGTGGAGGAACCAGCGGTCTATCCTGGTGAGCCGCCATATCCGTTCCACCGGCCAGCCTTCGGCCAGGGCCCGGTAGACGACGAAGACCCGGCGGTCCGTGGGCTTTGCCAGGGCGTCCCGGAGGTTTTTGACCCCGGAACCGCAGAATTCGTCGTCCGCCGCAAGGCCCGGCGCGCCTATGCCGGTCATGCGCAGGGCTTTCTGGAGAGCCTCCTCAAAGGTGCGGCCTATGGACATCACTTCCCCTACGGACTTCATCTCCGAACCTATGCGTATGTCAACGTGCTTGAACTTCGCCAGGTCCCAGCGGGGAACCTTGACCACGCAATAGTCCAGGGCAGGCTCGAAGCAGGATTTGGTTACCCGGGTGATGCGGTTTTCGATGTCCGTTAAGGCGTAGCCCAGGGCGAGTTTGGCCGCTACAAAGGCCAGAGGATAGCCTGTGGCCTTGGACGCCAGGGCGGAACTCCGGGAGAGCCGGGCGTTCACCTCAATGATGCGGTAGTCCTCGGAGGCCGGGTCCAGGGCGTACTGGACGTTACATTCCCCCACGATGCCCAGGCGGCGGATCACTTCGATGGCGATGCGCCTGAGCTTATGGTACTCCGAATCCGTCAGGGTCTGGGAAGGGGCAACCACGATGCTTTCCCCGGTATGTATGCCCAGGGGATCGAAATTCTCCATATTACAGACGGTGATGCAGTTGTCGTACACATCCCGCACCACTTCGTACTCAATTTCCTTCCAGCCTCCGAGCCATTCTTCAATTAAAGCCTGGGGAGCCGAACCGACCTCGTCGGTCCGGGCGAAAACCCGGTCGCACCGGCGGCGCAGTTCCGCCTCGTTCCGGCATATTCCGGAACCCGCCCCGCCCAGGGCGTAGGCGATGCGGACCATTACGGGGTAACCGATTCCCGCCGCCGCTTCCACCGCTTCGTCCGTGCCGGTAACGGCGACGCTCCGGGGACACTTCGCCCCGATTTCTTCAAGGCGGTCTACAAAGCGCTGCCGGTCCTCCGTGTCCTCTATGGCCTTTACCGGAGTTCCCAAAACCCGGACCCCGTACTTGTAGAGAATGCCTTCCCGTTCCAGAGCAACCCCGCAGTTCAGGGCGGTCTGACCCCCGAAGGAGAGGAGGAGGCCGTCGGGCTTTTCCTTCTCTATCACCTGCCTGACATATTCAGGCGTTACCGGCAGAAAGTAAGTGCGGTCCGCCATGCCTTCGCTGGTCTGAATGGTGGCGATGTTGGGATTGATGAGTACCGTCTCTATTCCCTCTTCTTTGAGGGCCTTGAGAGCCTGGGACCCGGAGTAGTCAAACTCCCCGGCCTGTCCGATTTTGAGCCCTCCTGACCCAAGGATGAGGACCTTGCGGGGTAATTTTTGATGCGTTCCGGTCATTTTTTCGCCTCCTTAACCTGATCGAGAAACCGGTCGATGAGAAACTCCGTGTCCCGGGGGCCGGGGCAGCCTTCGGGGTGGAACTGGACCGCCGAAAAAGGGAAGCGGACGGAACGGATTCCTTCGATAGTCCCGTCATTGGCGTTGACGAACCAGGGCTGCCAGTCTTTGGGAAGGGTCTCGCCCCGCACGGCATACCCGTGGTTCTGGCTCGTGATGTAACATCGCGGGGAAGCTCCGCTTCCCATAGTTCCCGCCTCGATACAGGGCTGGTTCTGGCCCCGGTGGCCGTAGGGGAGCTTGTAGGTGTCCCCCCCGGCGGCCAGGGCCATGATCTGGTTCCCCAGGCAGATGCCGAAGATGGGCTTTCCTACCGAAAAGGCCCGGCGCACCGCGGCGATGGTCCTGCCGCAGTCTTTGGGGTCTCCGGGGCCGTTGGACAGGAAGAGGCCGTCGTATTCGGCGCCGTTCAAGTCGTGGTTCCAGGGGACGCGGATCACTTCCACATTCCGGGAGAGGAGGCAGCGGTAGATATTCGCCTTGGCCCCGCAGTCCACAAGGACGATTTTGAGGAGCCTGCCGCCGCCGGCGGTCCCGGCGGGCCGGAAGACCTTTACCTCCTCATGGGACACGTCCGCCACCGGGTTGTTGACGCGCCCTGAATCTATGGTTACGTCCCTGGTCCCCTCCACGAGGATCTTCCCCCCCATGACCCCCTGTTCCCTAAGCCTCATCGTAAGGGACCGGGTGTCTATGCCGTAAATGCCCGGGACGCCGCTTTTTTCAAGCCAGGCGGAAAGGGAAGAGCCGGAAGCAAAGTGGCTGGGTTCCTCGCAGGCTTCGGACACCACAAAGCCTGAAACCTGGATACGGTCCGATTCAAAGTGAAGGGGGATGCCCTGTTCGTCGAAAAAAGGCTCGGCGGTCCTGGGCTTTACCGGGACTCCGTAATTCCCCGCCAG
>JAISOQ010000156.1 GCA_031275515.1 Treponema sp.
GACCCTGGCGGATTATAACCGGCAACAAATTTCCTGATTTCCTCCCGTGCTTCCCGGTCGGCTTCATCAGACGGCAGACCCTTGCTGATAAATGCGGAATAAGCGGTGTCGTAGCATTCTCGGTATTCTTCCGGGGTTATGCCGTTCGGGATATCCGGGGTATCAGGCTGGCCGTTGAAAGTGTTGAAAGGCGTTGTATTTTCAACGTCTGACCCCTTTTCGGTAACGGTAACGCTTGGTAACGTTTTGGTACTTTCCGTTACTTTGTCCGCCAGTCCGGTAACGTCCGTCCTCCCCCCGCTATATAATAGCGGGGGGAGGACGGACGTTACCGGACGAATAGAACTGACAAATGAATCTTGAACCTTTATCTTTCCGGCTTTTTCAAGGCTTATTCTCACATCGTAAAAACGCTACCTTACTATGCCCTCGGGCTTGCATTCGTCCCTCCACCAGTCCAAGGAAACCCGCCCGTCATCCCCCCGGTTTTTTCGCGCCTCGGCTTCCAGCCGCCTGAGTATGTCCAGGGCCAGGGTCTGATTCTTCCCGGCCGGTTTATTCCCCGTAGTTTCCGGGGCCGGTATCCAATCCGCTCTGTTCAATACCGCCGATGTAAATGGATTCCCCTCCTCGTCCGTAATCCCCAAATCTACCCCGGCAAATTGAAAGGCCATAGGATTAACCGGCCTGGTGTCCTTAGACTTGGTACATTCCAGGCGGAGAAGATCATCCTTCCTCCGTTCCGCCCGGAACTCTACGTCCACCGCTGCCCAGAGGCCCGACCAGCCACGGCCCCGGCCTTTCTGGTGTCCCTCATGGTGGACCACCAGAGCGGCGAAGTTGTCAAACCGTCCCCAGAGCGCATCCAGGGCGGCCACGCCGGCCGCCGCATCGGAGGGGGCGGAATCATCCCCGCCCAGGGTACGGTTCCACGTGTCGAGGATTGCCAGCGCCGGGGAGCGGCCCAATTCCTTAATCAGCCCCTTGAGGGCTTTGACCACGGAAACCATTGAACCGTCATCAATGAGGGATACCGCCCCGGAGTTCAGGAATAACGGTACATCGCCCAAGGGAACCCTCCGGGTTATGCTCCACGCCCGGAACCGGCGTACCAGGCCGGTACGGCCTTCCCCGGCAAGGTAGATAACCGACCCCGGATGTTTCACCTGAAGGCCGTAGAAGGGCGTCCCGGTGGCCACACACGCGGCCAGTTCGATGGCAAGGAATGATTTCCCCGCGCCGGGGTGTCGCGAACAGACAGCTAAAAGAATCGGTTTCAAGAAGGCCCTGTATCAGCCAAGATGAAACCTTGTACTTCCATGCCGCCCACCCGCTCGAACCGAAACCCGCCGCTCCGGTCCGGGGCCTGTGTTTCGAGCCTGTTTTGCAAATCCTGAATAATCCAGTCCGTTGGTTCCTTGCCGATATTCTCGACAGCGAGTTTTATCGCGGTTTCATATTTCCGGTCCCTGCACCGTTTGACCAGCATCTCGGGGAAATACTGTATCTGGCTTGGAAAAACATCGTTTGTCAGAGCTACCACATAAGAGGTTCCCCCAGCTTCGTCAAGTTTCCCAATGGATTGCAGATAGGGGGTCAGCGTCACAAGGTTCGGGGCGTTGCCTTGTTCCTTCATGGCGGCCAGGGACTTGAATACGATACGGTTCCGCAGGGAGACGAACATTCCCACGTCAAGGATGGGCGGAATATCAGCCCCGGAGAGAATACAGCCTAAGACGTTGCGTTCGAGTTGGTCATCCATGACGGCCCCTCCTGCCCCGGAGGGGTCACCGCGCACCGTTCAAAATAGCCTCGGCTTTTTCCCGCACATCATACCTTGAGGCTACGCGGTTACGGTATGCGTATTTCTCAAGGTCTTCTTGTTTGAAAAGCAGAATTTTTCCACCAGGACGGTAATAGGCCATTTTGTTTGCCGCTACCAGTTTGTAAAGGTATCCCTTTTTGAAACCGAGAAAGGTGGCGGCCATATCCGCCGTCATCGGCTTGTTCGTGTTTTCCGGGGCGGTTGCGGCTGATGCCTCTACCTATCACCCATACCGGCATAAGCGTCAGTCCCCCGTCAGGGGAGCCGCAGGATTTGACTGAGGAAGGAAGTTAAAAATGTCCGTTTTACGGAAGTGAAGACATCCGCCCTTATGGCGCTTCAAAAGGGTAAAAAGCGATACGCCATAATAATCCGGCATATGCTTATAAAACATTTTACGCGGAGTATTTCCCAAAATCAACCGGATTTTGGGAAATACTCAATTTTCTATAGATTGTTAAAAAGATCTTCCACCAGGGTCAGACACCCCCGGTATCCGCTGTAGGTACGGTTTAGTACCAGCCGGTCGGAAACGGGGAAGGCCATGACATGGCATTGTATTCCCCATTCCAGGGCAATTTCTTGCTCCAGGGAACTGCCCACCAGGAGGGTAATCTGGTCGTATTCCCGCAGTTTTTGCATGATCCGGTAATGATCCGATTCAAAAAGCAGATCCGGCGGCCGGGCATATTCCAGATTCATTATTTGATCCGTAATCCGCTGCCTATCTTCCTCCCGGTAGGGGGAATCGGTAACAATGGTAACCACCGGGGTAAAACTGTAATCGTTTGCCAGGAATCGGGTCATCCCCACGGCGGTGGCCGCATCCCCCACCACGGCAAATTGCTTCCAACTTAAACCGCCGATGATGCTTTCCATAAAACGGTATACATAGGCTTCTTCCTCGTGGATCACCCCCTCAACCTTGTCCTTATCCAGGCCCAGGATACCCGCGGCCTTCCGTACCAGTCTGGTCGTTTCCGTAACCCCGATGGGTAGCCCCGGGAAACGAATATAAGGCACCCCAAAACGTTCTTCATACTGTTCCGCAAAACCCTTGAGCAGCCAGGGGCTGATGATGATGTTTAAGGCTGCGGCAGAGGAATTACGGATTTCCTTAAGCCCCTGGTTTTCGGTAAAAAAGGTGTTGACCCGCAGGCCCAGCCGACGGAATATCCGGGCCAATTCCTCCAGGGTTCCCGTCCAGTGGGGATCGTGGTAGGGGACGATGCCCAAAAGGTTCACCAGGTTAGGTTGGAGGGGAAGCTCTTTTTCGACGATCTCATCCAGCAGGGTCTGAAAAATCGTTTCATACCCCAAAAGGCTGTTCCCCATAAAACCCGGGGTGATGATAGGATACACCGGCAATCCCCGGCTGGAAAATTCCCGGGTGATGCCGATCACATCGTCCCCGATAATCCCCGCGGTACAGCCGGTTAACACGAAATACGCATCGGCGTCGATAACTTCCAGGACGCCTTCTATCTCGTCCCTCAGTTTGTCGGTACCGCCGAATATAACTTCCCGCTCCAACATATTCGAACAGGGAAGGGAAACGCTGGACAAATAGGCGGAACTCAGCAGCCCCGCCTGGCCGGATTCCCCTGCGGTGGTCTGCATACAACAGCCCGGGCCGGAGTGGTAGATGGGGCATACCTTGTATAAGGCGCTCAACACATTGTTGATGCCCCCCAGGACACAGGTTCCCCGGGGGCTTTCGGTAACAATGGACATAGGCTACTCCTCGCAGGTCTTGATGAATTTGAAGGCATCCGACTCATACCAAGACTGCCTGTAGGGCAGCCGCGCGTAGGCCGAAAGTTTTTTGTTGAACCCGGGATTTTCCACCTGGTTGGCGATTTTATTCCCTAAATACAAAATGCCGTCATAACCCATGGTGGCCCGTTTGGGGTCCAGCACATGGGTGGTGGGGATGCCGAACCGGGCTGACCAGGCGGGAACGCCGATAAAAACATCAGGCTTGAGCCGGTTAACCAGGTTCACCTGCTCAAAGGGCTGCATATTCGCCACGTCCACCACGTAGTCCCGATGAATGCCGTTGAGGTATTCAATATCAATCTGGGCGTCCAGATCATAAGTCGGGGTTTCCAGGCCCACCAGCTTCATGCCGAAATCGTCAATCAGGGCCGCCGCGGCAAAGGATCGACCGGTGCCGCCGCAGATGAATACCCGTTTGCCCTGGAGACGTTTTTTTATATCCGCCAACTGGGGAAGGACCCGGTCGTGTTCCTTTTGAACATACTCCCGGGCCTCCTTTTCTTTACCCAAAATTTTCGCGATGCCCAAAAACCATTTGTCGGTGTTCCGCACCCCGATGGGCATCACCGTATGGGCAAAGGGGATGCCATAGTCTTCCTCCAGGTCTTTCATGAATTCATCCGCAAAGACTTTGCAGATGGAGGTGGACGCCTCGGCGCTGGGGATGCGGCGTATCTTTTCCAGGGAACTGTAAAAGGGGATATAATTCACCTCGACCCCCAAAAGTCCCAGCATCCTTTCTATTTCAAGCTGATCCTTGTAGCTGATGGAGGTTGGGGCAAATAGGTTCACCAGGCCTTTTTGTTTCGGCTGTTTTTCCCGGGGCAGAATATATTTTTGGATGGCGATAAAGGCGGCGTCAAACCCGGAGGCGCAAATTTTCGACTTAAACCCGTCGCAATGGATGGGAACCAGCAAGGCCCCGTGGTCCTTTTGCAGGTCCCGGGTAATCGCGTCCACATCGTCGCCGATAATGCCGGAGGCGCAGGAGGTGAACACGAAGACAAGCTTCGGCGCGTACCGTTCCACGGCAAGGGAAATGGCTTCCCGCAGTTTTTTCTCTCCTCCCAGGATAATATCATTCTGATCCAGATTGGTAACGATCACCCGGGGGCTTTTTACCAGTCTTACCCCCCGGTGCGCCTGGCCCACCCGGTACCCATCGGCGGCCATGGAAACGCAGCCTGCACAGCCCTGGGGCGAATGGACGATAAAAACTGAACTCTCCAGGGAAATCAGCGCAGTGATGCTGTTAATCTGCTGACATTGCAGTCCCTGAGTAAAGGACCGATCTGCGTTTTTTAAACATTTTTTGGTATAATCCTCCGCAATGGGAAGACTGTGTCCGCCTAAATCATTGTAAGTATACGGTCGTGACTCCCGAATACCCGAATATGCCCTTGACATATAACCTCCTTATGAGGGCCCCGAAAAGGCCTCGTTATTCATACTTGATGTCTGTCCACAATGCAGAAATATCATGGACAGACTACCTTGCAATCCGCTTAGATATAATACTCCGTGTCCCGGGCCAGGCTAAAGCGCTGGAGAAATTGCCGGGTGCGTTCTTCCCGGGGATTATTAAAAACAAACCGAGGAGGGCCTTCTTCCACAATTTCCCCTTCGTCCATAAATACTACCCGGTTTGCCACATCATAGGCAAATTGCATTTCATGGGTAACGATAACCATGGTCATCCCTTGTTTGACCACCTGTTTAATTACATCCAAAATCTCGTCGACTTTTTCGGGATCAAGCGCACTGGTGGGTTCATCAAAGAGGATCACCTTGGGGTTAACCGCTAGGGCCCGGGCTATGCCGACCCGTTGCTGCTGCCCGCCGGACAACTCAAAGGGTTTACTGTCAAACTTATCGCTTAACCCAACCTGTTCCAAATAGTCCCTGGCGATCCGCCGGGCGGCCTCCTTTTTCATCTTCTTGACCACTATAAGGCTTTCCATAACATTCTGAATTGCCGTTTTATTGAAGTACAGGGCATAGTTTTGAAACACCATGGATGTCTTCCTCCGCATGGCAAGTTTGTTTTTGCCGGAAACAGTCTTAAAATCCGCAGACAAATCATCGATCCTGATAAAACCGGCATCGGCCTGTTCGAGAAAATTAATGCACCGAAGCAGAGTAGTTTTACCGGAACCGCTGGGACCGATAACCGCCACCACTTCCCCTTCCTTTGCATGGAAATCAAAGCCTTTTAAGACCTGGTTGGCATCAAAGGCTTTTTTTATCCCCCTTATCTCTAACATAGACGCTCCTTTAGTTTACGGACTTTCTCAATGTTGATTTTGATTGGCGCTCAATAGTATAAAAAATCTTTTCGATTATGACCGCCAGGCCCCAAAACACGAGGCCCGCCGCAACATAAGCTTCAAAATACCGGTAATTTATACCGGCCTTTAAAATGGCGCCGTTTAAAATATCCACCACCGAAACAATGGAAGCCAGGGCCGCTCCCTTGAGCATGCCGATATACAGATTACCCACGATGGGAATTGAAACCGGCACGATTTGGGGCAGGATAATGCGGCCCAGGGCCTGCCGTTTGGTCAAACCCATCGCATAGGCCGCGTCAAATTGGGACCGGTCAATAGCTGTCAGGGAACCCCTAAAGGCTTCACTCATTCCGGTGGAGGACATAACCGACAGGGCGGCGATAGCAATATAGGCGGTGTTAAAATCCCTAAAAACATAATTTTGCCCTAAAGAAGCCATAAAATCATTATAGGTTGTTACCATAATGATATAAAACACCAGGAGCAGTAAAACAACCGGAATGCCTTTAGTAAGGGTTATCACCCATTTTAACAAGGGGGCAATAATCCTTACCTCATAAAATCGGAGCAATGCCGTGAGCAGGCCAAACACAAGCCCCACAATTACCGAAACAGTCGCGATGTAAAGGGTTACCGGAATCCGTTCCACCGCTCCAAGCATCGCCTCAAGCATAAAGAAAAAATCAAAATTCATTTTTTGCTTTTTCCTCCCCGATTATTTTACCGCCCCGGGTCATAAGCCGGCGGCAAGTTTTTTTATATAGGAAGTAACCTCCTGTTCGTACAACAGGGCCATGGTCCCGTCCACCTTCATGGCGAGAATGGCCGTATCGATAGCGTTCAGGAGCTTCAAGGTATCAATATCGTCTTCTATCCGGGTCTTTTTTAGAAGGAAGTGGGCTTCCGAAGAGGATACCGTTTCTCCCACATGTTTCAGTTGGGTAAGGTTGGAAAGGTTAAAAGTCACAACGTTAAAGGGATTTGACAGGATCGCGTCATAGGTATGGTTCACAAAATTAGGAATGGTCAAACTATCATCCATGGGCATATTAAACAAGGTGATGTCCATCTCAGGATGGGCGGCAAGATACCGGGTGGCAATATTGTAGTCATTCCCCCCTAAACGGATCCCCAAAACTTTTCCGTCAAGGTCCGCCATGCTCTCAATAGTATCATTGTTTTCCAAAACCGTCACATACATGTCATAACTATTGTACCCTTCGGAGAAATAGTATTTTTCCGCCCGATCCACGTTAAATTCCCACTGGCAAACACCTATATCCACCCTTCCGGCATCGACACTGGTCAAGAGGACATCCCCCGACAGCTTTTGGTATTCAAAAACATATTGGGGAAGCCTTCGGTCAACTTCTTTGAGAATTTCTAACTCGTATCCAATAAGTTCGTTATTGTCATCGGTATAATTAAATGGAGGATATGCTCCGTACACCCCGGCAATAACCGTTTTAACTTCATTGTCGTTTTGCGGAGCGCTGCCTTTGCAGGCGGACGGCGTCAAGACTGCCAAAATCAATAAAACCGGAACCCTAAAATACACAACCTTCTTTTTCATAAAACAACTCCTTAACAATATTTATCATCATATCTTAACGAATAATGATTACACTCATGTACCTCCCGGAAATGCAGGGCATTTCCGAGGGGGCCTAAACAGCACTGGTGACTTTATTTTGGGTCCGGGTTATTTTTTCAAGGAACCCAAAGACCTTCTCCAGGATTATTGACAGAATAATAAAAAGGATCATAGCGACAAAATACCCTTCCAAACTATGGGCCGTAGAAACCGCCAGGGTCTTTACCTGACCGATGACATCAATAACCCCCAACATATACGCTAAAGCCGAATCCTGGAGCAGCATCACCATGGATGTGCCAAAGGAAGGAACAGCTATCACCACGCACTGGGGCAGGATGATGCGAAAATAAGTTTGCAGTTTAGTCATCCCCGCTGCATAGGCCGCGTCCCATTGGGATTCCCCCACGCTTAAAACGGAAGATCGGATTATCTCAGACATGGAAGCGCTGTAATTAATGCCGTAGGTTACAAAAACAAAAAAGAGGACATTCCAGCGGATAATATTGATCCCAACAAGCATAAACAGCATCGGCAGCCCATAGAAAATAATGAACATCTGGACAAAAACCGGGGTGCTGCGGATGAAAGAAACATATACCACAGCTATCTGCCTAAGGACAGGAACCCGCTCAATGCGGATCATGGCAATAATAAGGCCCAAAACAAGGCCGGCTGCCGTGCCAACGAGGACTATCAAAAGGGTAGTTGGCAGAGCCCGCAGGATCTTGGGCAAATATTCCCATACAAAACGCCATTGAAATAAATCAGCCATATCCGTAATCTCCAAAGTATACTAAATACCTATGTTTAATGATATTCGCTTTAATCTTTATTGTCAATAGATTGCACGCAGGAACAGGAAAATGTCATCCGGCAAAAATGCAGCCCTTTATACGGGTTAAATTTTAAGAATTTTCAATGGCTTGCATAAAAATCAGAGGAATGTATTATTTTTTATACATAATAATAGCAGGAAATAAGAGTTATTTGTCGAGGCTTTCCCAAAACTGAAGTTTTGGGAAAGCCTTCGCGGAATATCGTTATAACGGCTGTAGGCATGAGGAGGCGGCAGTAAAAACAGCGCCTTCTCCGGCTGTACCGCCCTGGAATCGGCAAGCCTCCCGGACTCCCCGCCCAGCCTGGGTTCCTCCATATTTAAAGACACCGGAAACAGGGCCGGGGCCGGTACCAGACTGACTATTCTGGTACCCAAGGACAAGGTAGAAGATTATGAAAACGGCTGGGGCGTTTCGCGGTACATGGGCGCTAATGTTCCTAATGCCCAATACGGCAGCAGCCGCAAGCTGATTATCATCACCGATGGAAGTGATGATTCGTCTTTTTGAGGCCTGACCCTTTAGGAGTAAAAGGTCCACGGATTAACGCGGATTATTATACGCCGCCCGTTTAATCTGTGGACCTGTTATCTGTCCCCCGGTCAAAGGCGGCTGACCCCCGATGAAAGGGCGTTGCCGCTCCCCGCTTAGCTTTTCATCGCACTCACGTTAAACCAGGGTCCGGGCTATCCGCACTATATCCGCAAAAACGCCCCCCGCGGTAACCTGAGCGCCCGCGCCGGGACCCTTGATCACCATTGGCAGGGTTGAATACCGGTCGCTGGTAATCACCACGATATTGTCCGAGTCCACCAGGGAAAGGAAGGGACTCCCCTCCCCCTCTTCCCGGAGGGAAATCCGGGCGGAGCCTTCCTCTATAATCGCCACATACCGCAGGGCCTGACCCCTGGCCGCCGCATCGGCCCGGCGCTTCTCAAAGACAGGGTCCGCGTTCCGCAGTTCCGCAAAAAAGGCTTCCACGCCGCCGGCCTCAAAACATGCGGCGGGAAGGATAGGCTCTATGTTCACCGAATCAAATTCCAGGGACATCCCGCATTCCCGGGCCAGGATCAGGGCTTTCCTGGCGGCGTCCATGGCGTTGAGGTCGTCCCGGGGATCCGGTTCGGTATAGCCTTTGGCCTTGGCCTCCCTGACCAGCTCGGAAAAGGGCTTGGAGCCGTCGAAGTTGTTGAAGATGTAGCTCAGGGTCCCGGACAAGACCGCCTCTATGCGCCTGACCCGGTCCCCCGAAAAGGCCAGGTCCCTAAGGGTGGAGATGACCGGGAGGCCGGCGCAGACCGTGGTCTCGTAGAGGTAGGGGATGCCCCGGTCTTTGGCATATTCCGTAAGGGTACGATAATACTCCAGCGAACCGGAATTGGCCTTCTTGTTGGGAGTAACAATGGGGATGGCGGCTTGCAGGATTTCATCGTACCGGGAGGCCACGTCGCTTCCGGGGGTGCAGTCGCAGAAAGCCATGTTGGGGAGGTTGAAGGTCTTCATCCTGGTAATGAAAGCGTCAAGGTCAAAGGGAACCGCCGGGGTATCAGCGGAGAGCAGGTCCTTGACGGTTTTGGGGTCCAGGCCGTCGGGATTGAAGATCATCCGCCGGGAATTGGCCGCCCCGACCAGGTTGATGCGTATTTTGTGCTTGTCCGCCAGGATTTCCCGGTGCCCCGCGATCTGGTCCACCAGCGTACCCCCGATAAGGCCGGTACCCACCAGGAAGAGGTTCACCGAGCGCACGCCGGAGAGGAAGAAGGCTTCGTGTATCGCGTTCAGGGCTTTGGCCTCGTCGTGCCGGGAAATGACCGCCGAAATATTGAGTTCCGATGAACCCTGGGCTATGGCCACGATGTTGATCCCGTTCCGGCCCAGGGCATGAAAGACCTTCCCGGATATGCCGGATCTCCGCTTCATCTTGGAACCCACCACCGCAATAACCGCTAAGTCCCCTTCAACCACCGGCTCATCAATAGTGGCGGCGGCGATCTCCCGTTCAAATTCTTCTTTCAAAGCATCGGCGGCGGCGGCGGCGGCGGCAGGGTCCACGGCAAAACAGATGGAATATTCGCTGGAACTTTGGGTTATAAGGATGACGCTAATCCGCCGCCGGGCCAGGGCGCCGAAAAGCCGGGAAGAAAATCCCGCCACCCCTACCATACCCGTCCCCTGGAGCCGCAGGAGGGTGACGTTTCCCAGAGAGCTGATTCCCCGTATAGGATAGGGACTGTCCTGAGCTTCCCCGGTAATCCGGGTTCCCGAACCGGCGGGATTGAAGGTGTTGCGTATCACAATGGGGATGCCCTTTTCCAGGGCCGGCCTGACTGTGGGGGGATGCAGGACCTTGGCCCCAAAATGGGACAGTTCCAGGGCTTCCTCGTAAGAAATGCGGTCTATCTTGAAGGCGGTCTTGACCATCCGGGGATCCGCCGTGAGTATGCCGTCCACATCTGTCCAGATTTCCACCGCCCCGGCATCAATGGCGGCGCCGAAAACAGCCGCCGAAAAGTCCGAACCTCCCCTGCCCAGGGTAGTGGTATGCCCCTCATCATCGGAGGCGATAAATCCCGTGGCGATTTGCAGGGCGGGCCGTTTTTCCAAATAACCGCGGATATTACCATAGGTTTCCCCGGGAATGACCTGAGCGGCCCCGTAAGACCTGTCGGTCTTGACGACTTCTCTGGCGTCCAGGTACTCGGCGTTTACCCCCCGGGAACTGAAAAAACGAGCTATCAGGGACGCGGAAAGCCGTTCCCCAAAGCTCATGATGTAGTCCAGGCTCCGGGGAGACAGTTCCTGGAGTATCATTACCCCGTCCAGGATACGGGAAAGTTCGGAAAAACCCCCGTCGATCATCACGCCGGCGGACTTTTGGGACTCTGTATCAAAGAGGCCGGCGGCCAAATCCCGATGCCGGCGGCGCATACCTTCCACCAGGCGGGTATAGCCGCCGTCTCCCCCGGCTGCCTGACGGGCGGCGGCAATGAGACCGTCGGTCATCCCGCTCAGGGCGGAAACAACCACTACCCGCACCTTATGCCCGTGTTCCCGGTCATTTACAATAGAAAAAAGTTTCTCCACCGCCGCGGCGGTTCCCACCGAAGTGCCGCCGAATTTGAGGACCAGCATATTAATTAGCTCCATAAATTAATTCAGTATTAGGAGATTGATACGCTTTTTTACATCTTTTTGCAAGACATATACCCCAGGGCAGATTTACTTCTTAACCCCTGAAAATTCGCGCTAATCCGCGGACGAATTTTTAAATGACTTTGCCCCGGCAGGGCCAGCGCATATAAATTATGAGGAAGTCCCCTCCGACGGGAGGGCTTCCGAAGCAACCGAGGTGTAAAAGAGCAGCCGCTCAAAATACTCATCGGACCACGCCATCTGTTTCACCCGGCTTTTCATGCTGTCCTTTGATTCTTCATCGGCACGCGCTGCCGTCAGTGCTATCTTTCGGAAATATGCCCAGTTCTCAGGAGCATTACCGCTCTTTATCCGGGCCGCATCCTCCCGGTACACCACATCAAGCA
>JAISOQ010000182.1 GCA_031275515.1 Treponema sp.
CCCACTTCCCACACCCCTCCCCCCCCCCGCCCGCCCCCCCCCCCCCCCCCCCCCCCCCCCCCCCCCGCCCCCCCCCCCCCGCCCCCCCGCGCCCAAAATGTCATAATGGTTTTTTTGCCTTCGTTAAGCAAACCTGGCAATAAATTTTTCATAACAAGGGCCCCCTGATTAATGGATACAATCTACTATACCATAGGTTTGCGAAACTGCGCAACCGGATAATTCTTATGATTTCCGCTTTAGGAACAGAATTTTGTTTATCGGATTTGTTCGTGAGGTTCGCGGAGAAGGCGTTATTTCGCCGGGAAACGGCGCTCTTGGCTCAGGAAAAAAAGCAGTTGAAGCTGAATCGTGAAAAGGGGTACACTTAGGCAATACGAATTCCTGCGTAAAAAGGCGTATCCCTGTATTTTGAGACCGGAGGAATGATATGGAAGATCAGGAAATCACCCGCCGCGTAAAGGAAGCGGTTGAGAAACATGCCAAAACCGCGAAAATGTTACGGGATGATCTCTACGCCCATCCGGAGATTTCCGGGCAGGAATTTGAAAGCTCCAGGAAGATAGTTTCCCTGTTGGAGAAGGCCGGGTATGCGGCGGAATTCCCTTTCTGCGAAATTCCTACGGCTTTCCGGGCTGTTCTTGAAACGGGCAGGGGGCCGCAGGCGGCTGTCATGGTGGAATACGACGCCCTGCCCGGTGTGGGTCACGGCTGCGGGCATAACCTCCACGGTTCCCTGTCGATCCTGGCCGCCCTTGCCCTCATGGAACTCAGGGATCTCTTTACCGGTACAATCTGCATAATCGGGACCCCCAATGAGGAGGTTGAGGGGGCGAAGATCCTCATGGCGGCAAAAGGCGTCTTTGACGGGTTTGACCTTGCCATGATGATGCACAGCTGCGGGGGCGGCGTCTCCCAGGCGAATATGGCCGCCTTGAGCCTGCGGGGATACACGGTGGAATTCTCGGGCCGGACCGCCCATACCGTGGCCTCTCCCTGGCAGGGAAGGTCCGCCCTGGCGGCGGCGCGGAAGTTTATCGACCTTATCGACGCCCGGCGTGAATGTTTTACCCCGGATGTTCATGTAAACGCCATCATAACCGACGGCGGCGCGGCGGTGAACGTGATCCCCGATCACGCCGCAGTACGCATTGAATTCCGCACCGCCTCTATGGGAAGCCTGACTGAGGCAGACGATATGATAACCAAGTGCGCCCGGGGCGCGGCTATGGCTTTGGACTGCGGTATGGAGATGCGCCAGAGCTTCAATGATTTCGCCGACATGATCCGCATCGCCGCCCTGGAAAAAGAGGTTGAAACCCTCTTTAAAAGCCTCGGCGTCCCGGTGGAAGATGTATCGGCCCCTATGGGCTCTACGGACGTGGGCAATGTCAGTTACTGCTGCCCCGCCATCCAGCCCGTTATTTCCATCACCAGGGACAATTTTTTCCTTCATACCCGGGAGTTTGCCGGAGCTACCATCAAAAACGAAGCCTTCGACGCCATGAAAGCAGGGGCGCGGGTCCTTACCCTGCTGGCCCTGAAGGTGATGCGCGACGGGGAGTTCAGGAAAAAGGTGCGGGACGAATTCAAGGCGCTCCTTGCCGCCCAGGTCAAAAGCTTCTGAACCATCCTGCCGGCAGGCCGGCCCCCTTCATTGAACCGGTAAAGTTTTTTATTTTCTTTAAGCAGTTTCTAAGTATATTGTATATCAGGAGCCTTTGGATTGTTATCAGTATGATCATAGGCTTCAAGGGCGTGGAAACATAAAACATTTTGCGCCTCTATGGGGAGGCATGGATCCCCGAAACCTGCACGGTTTCAACCCCCGGCGGTAATGTTCCGGGGAAATCAGAAAAGCCCGGAACAGGGTTTCTGGAGTTCAGAATGGAATCAAAGCAACCGGAAAAACACATTGGCGGCGGGGCTGGGTCTTCTAAGGGCGGTCCCAATCTTTTCAATTTTCTTATCGTTGGGATCATCATCACCTTCGCGCTGAACATCTTTGTGGGAAACATGATGTCAAGCCGGAAGGTTCAGATCGAATACGGCCAGTTTATCCAGCTTGTCGAGGCCGGAGCGGTGAAACAGGTACGGATAGAGCCGGATCAGATCGCGCTGACCCTCAGGGATGAGACTGAGGAGGGGGTAGTCAGGAATATCCTGCGGCTTCCGGAGCTTGCGCCCCTCCCAAAGTCCGAACAGCCCTCCGGATTCTCCTTTGAAAACGCCAGGGAAGCTATGGAACGGAACCTGGTGTACTATACCGGACGACTGGAAGACCCTCTCCTTACGGAAAGGCTCATCAAGAAAGAGGTGGCTTTCTACCGGCCCATTGTTCAGTCCAATCCCATCATGAATTTCATTTCCAGTTGGATATTCCCCCTCCTTATTTTTTACCTGGTCTACTATTTTATTATGAAGAATTTTTCGCAGCGTCTGGGCGGCGGTCTTGGAGGCATGATGAATGTGGGGAAATCCAAGGCGAAATTCTACGACCTGGAGAAGAATACCGGCGTCTCTTTCGACGATGTAGCCGGTCAGGACGAGGCCAAGGAGAGCCTTACGGAACTGGTAGATTTCTTGCATAGCCCGGAAAAGTACCGGAATATCGGCGCCACGCAGCCCAAGGGCGCGCTTTTAGTCGGCCCGCCCGGAACAGGGAAGACCCTGCTCGCCAAAGCAGTGGCCGGGGAAGCCAAGGCGCCTTTCTTCTCGCTTTCGGGCTCCGAATTTGTAGAGATGTTCGTCGGCGTCGGGGCAAGCCGTGTCCGCGACCTCTTTGAACAGGCCGCTAAACATGCCCCGTGCATCATCTTTATTGACGAGATTGACGCCATAGGCAAGAGCCGCGACAGCCAGATGGTTGGGGGAAACGACGAACGGGAACAGACGCTGAACCAGCTCCTGTCTGAGATGGACGGCTTTGATTCTTCCAAAGGCATTCTGATTCTTGCCGCCACCAACAGGCCGGAGATTCTGGACAAGGCCCTGCTCAGGCCCGGACGTTTTGATCGCCGGGTCATTGTGGAAAAGCCGGACCTTCCTGGCCGGGAAGCCATTCTTAAGGTACACGCCAAAAAGGTCATCCTGGACAGCTCGGTGAATCTTCGGGAGATAGCCCTGGCTACAAGCGGCGCTACCGGCGCGGACCTGGCCAACATGGTGAACGAAGCCGCCCTTAGGGCCGTGCGTTTGGGCCGTACCCAGGTGATTCAAGAGGACCTCATGGAAGCGGTGGAAGTGGTCATTGCCGGAAAGGAGAAAAAGGACCGCATTCTTAACCCCCGGGAAAAACGGATGGTCGCTTTCCACGAAGTGGGCCACGCCTTGGCGTCGATCTTGCAGTCCGACCGCCGGTCCGCGGACTTCCAGCCGGTTCAGAAGATAACCATAGTGCCCCGTACTATGGGTTCTCTGGGCTACACCATGAACATGCCCGAAGAGGAACGTTACCTCATGACCAAATCGGAACTCCTTGCCCAGATAACAACCTTATTAGCGGGCCGGTCGGCGGAGGAAGTCGAGTTCGGCGAGATGAGTACCGGGGCATCCAACGA
>JAISOQ010000204.1 GCA_031275515.1 Treponema sp.
GGCAGCCCTTACCAACGTCTTTTGGAATCGGAGGCGCTGTCGCCCGGGATGAAAGCGGAACTGAGACGGCAGTGCGGGCTTTACAATCCGGTTCACTTACAAGACACTGTGAACAAGGCCGTCGCCGCGCAGTCCTCTTCCTCCGGAAGGGAACCGGCAGCCTAATGTTACTTTTTTCTAAATGAGGCATCCAGCCCTAAAGTTACTTTTTAAAATGAGGCATTTCGTACCTTTCCCGGCTGCCGGGCGCTTTTTCCGGAAATCCGCATTAATCCGCGCTGGTTACTAAAATGAACGCCTGCCGGAGGACCTTAGCCCCCCCCCCCCCCCGGACTTTCAACGGACCCGGACTTCCGAGACCGCTTCTCCCGACTGGTTGTACACGTTAACCGGGTTGTTGGGATCGGGAAAACGCTGGCCGCGGTGATAGAACACATAATGGTATATCCCCGGGGGAAGAGGAAGAACCAAAGAGTAGACCCCCGGAGCGGTCTCCCGTAATTCGTACATGAACGGATCCCAGCCGTTAAAGTCTCCGGCTACGGTGACGGTTTCTCCCGGAGAAGCCTGATAGGTAAAACTAAGTGTTCCCTCAGGGCCGTCAAAGGCGGTGGGGAGACGCCGGATTTCGGGGAGGAGTATCACCGACCGGTAAATGCCGGAGCGTTCGTCCATGCGCCGCAGGGGATTGAGGGGGTCCACGGTCCACAGGCCGTCGATGATAAGGCGATACTCCAGTTCCCGCCGGTCCCGGGGAAGGGAATAGGCGTAGAACAGGATGCCCGCATCCTGGTAAAGATCGGCGCCTTTCTTTTTCGGGTCTACGGCTTCGGGATCCTCCCGGATCTTCATGAGTTTTTGAAACCAGTAAATTTTGGCGAACCCCTCATGGGCAAAAGCGATTCCAACGCTCCGGAAGCTGGAAGGGGCGGTGAACAGCACGCCGTCGTCCAGGATTTCCGGTCTTCCGGGCCCCTGGAGCTCTAAAAGATGATCAATAAATTGATAAGACTCTGTATCCAAGGCCCCAATATTGCCGATAAGAATAAAAAGGAAGGTTATTATGATAAATCGCTTCATATTATTTCTCTGTGTATCCCTTTATCCCTTACAGTATCCTTTACAATTATCGGCTGATATTCCAATATCTTAATTATGCCCTCATTACAGCAACTTAATGAATTTAAGGCTTCTTTTCGTAATATCGGTGATGAGCTCACCGTCCTTGCCGCTCAGAATATGCCCTATGACGATCTGGATCTTCCGGATTCTGAGCCGGTAAGCCAGCCTCCCCAGGACCTTCAGGACCAGGAGAATGACTCTCCGGAGGGCTTGGACCTGGGCGGTTTAGAGGATTTTTCTTCGGAAGAAAAATCAGCCGGGGACCAGTCCCTGCCTGAGGATTTCGGCGAAAGTCCTTTGGAAGATGAAAACCCGATAGACGATATTATAGGAGGTCTCACCTTTGATGATTTCCTCAATACTATGCCCGAGGATCTTCCGCCTCCTCCGGTGGAAGCGGAGCCCGATGCGCAGGCTTCGGGGGAAGGGGACGATGCGTTCACCTTTCCGGAAGATCCCCTGTCCGGTCCGGCTGATGACCTCGGAGAAGCTGAAGATCAGGAAGTTCCTTTTTCCGATGATGCATTCGGAGATTTTGCTTCTGAGGATTTCGCCTCTTCTCTGAATTTCGAGGAACCCCCAAAGGATGAGGGCGGGTTTGGGGAGGATTCTTTTTTCAATGAGGACTTTCAGGACCCCCTGCCCGATTTGAACGCAGAATCAGGAGATGAGGGCGGGGATGTTCCCAATCTGGATTTTTCCGAGGAGGATGATTTTTCCCTGCCTGAGGACAAACCGGAGGCCGATGCGGAGGAGGGGCTTAAAGATTCGGATTCCTTTGATCGTTTTAATTTGGAGGATGGCGGCAGCCCGGATTTCGACTCCGATGCGGACAATCAGGAGAGCCAGGAAGTTACGGAAACAGACGGGAACCTTTCGGACCTTGATGATTTTTCCCTGCCCGGTATAGACGATATTTTCAATAAGGCGGCAGCCGCCGCCGCGGATACTCCTTCCCCGGCGGTTGAGGGCAGGCAGGCCGGCAAAGCGGCGGCCAAGGCTTCCCCGGCGGCTCCGCCGGCGCCCAAGAAGCTGGAGGACATTACCTTTTCGGAAGAAGACCTGGCCCGGTTCCAGGAAAACCTCTCCCTTTATCCCCTGAACCTGCGGGTCGCCTGCGAGGAGATTATCGCGGAGCGTACCGTTCCAATAGAGCAGATGGATGCTCTGATAAAGCTCATCCTCAGGGGGGCGGCGCCGAGGGAAACGGCGTCCCTGGCGGGCAAGATACTGAACCGGTTCATTCCCATCCCCAAAGGGTATGCGAAGAAAACCGGCGCGGCTCTGGAAGTAGAGCAGGACACCCTGGCGTATGCGTTCTCCCGGAAATTCCTTCCGCTTCTGCGTACCTTCCTGATTGTCGCCCTTCTGGGGGCGTCCTTAGTGTATTTGGCCTGGCAATTCATCTATCTCCCTATTCATTCCGAATCGATTTACCGCCGGGGTTACGAGCGAATCGCCGCGGGCGAATATGAACGGGCGAACGAACGGTTCAACGAAGCCTTTGCCTTACGCCGGGTAAAACAGTGGTTTTACCGGTATGCCGAAGCTTTCAGAGATGAGCGGCAGTATATCTACGCGGAAGAAAAGTACGATGAACTTCTGCGGTACTATCCGCGGGATAAAAAAGGCGCTCTTGATTACGCCGATCTGGAAACCTCTTACCTCAGGAACTATTCCAAGGCGGACCGTATCATCACCACCCACATTCTGAATTACAACGTGGAGGATCAGGACGGGCTTTTGGCCCTGGGGGACAATAACCTGGCCTGGGGCGAGGTCGATCCTTCCCGGTACGAAAACGCCCGCCAGGCCTATGCCCGGCTTCTGGAGCGTTACGGCTGGCAGGATCCCATCGTGGAACGGATGCTTCTCTACTTCATCAGGACCGACAACCTGGGAGAAGTGATCCCCTTGCAGCAATACTTGACCGGCGATTCAAAGAAGAAGGTATCCCCCGCCATTTTGTCGGAACTGGGGGGGTATCTGCTGGATAAGCAGATTGAGGATATTCAAGGCGTACCGGATGCGAACATAGAGCGGATCGAAGGGGTCAGAAACATCCTCATCAGGGCGAGCCAGAGCGATCCGTCCCTGCCTGAGCCCCAGTATCACCTGGCCCGTTACTACAACCGTTTCGGCAACGTCCCTGAGGAACGGCAGACCCTGGAGTCGGCGCTCAGGGCTTTCGACGCGGCCAGGGAGGAATCTCCCCGGCGCACGGCCTACCGGATTGATGCGGAACGCCGCTATGCCCAGGCGCTTACCAACGCCCGGGAGTTCTTTTCCGCCGAGGAGCGGCTGGTCAAAGGCATAGGCATCTACGAGGACGCCCTGAACCGCCGCCTCCTGAGCCGTTCTCCCGAATACGGGCGGCTTTACGCAGACTTAGGAGATCTCGAATACTTCACCAAGTCCCGGGACATGAACCTGGCCGCGGAATACTACCTCCGGGCCGAATCGAACGGATGGGCGCCGCCGGAAGTTCAGTACCGCATAGGGGCCGCCTACTACCACCTAGGGCAGTGGAAGGAAGCCCTGGAGCGGTTCTTCACCGCATCGTCGGAACTGCCCCTGAACCGGCGGCTCCTTCACGCCCTGGGTAACGCCTCCTATATGCAGGGGAGTTACTCCATCGCCGAAGGGTACTACCGCCGTCTCCTGGACCTCCTGGAAACCGAGCGGGCCCGGTTCCCCCTGCTCTCCCCCACCGAAAGGCCGGACCACATGGAACTGGCCGAGCGCCTTATGGTTGCCCGGAACAACACGGGGGTCACCCTGGAAGCCCTGACTGACCGCACCGGCAATCCGCGTTACCGGTCCGAAGCCCAGGCCCTTTACGCCGAATCCGCCCGGGCCTGGGACACCCTGACCCGGAACCCGGACACCATGATCCGATCCGCCGGAACTAACCTCGGCTTTCTCAATTCCCGAAACATCCTCCATCCCCAGGCAGGTTATGAGCCGCAGCTTTTCAATCAAATCGACAAGGATGTTTTGGAACCCTCCGCATGGGAAGCCCTTGCCCCGCCGGACTACCGGCTTTCGGATTGAAGCCGGCGTAAAGCCCGGCTTTTGTGAAGCCCGGCTTCGGGGGTTTGTCCCCGCAGGGGTTCCGCCGGAGAAGAACTCCGGAACGAACGCTAATTTGAAGCTTTCCCAAAACCCTGCGCGTCAGCGCACAGTTTTGGGAAAGCCCCATTTATCCGGATAATTCGCGAAAATCAGCGTTCATTCCCGGACTTTAGGTATTTCAGGAAAGGTCCTCATG
>JAISOQ010000220.1 GCA_031275515.1 Treponema sp.
CCTCATTCCCGGAAGGCTTTACCGTAAAAACGGAGGGGCTGTATGCGTATATCTGATATACAGATCCGCGATCCCTTTGTTGTGCGGGAAGACGGGCGGTACTACCTCTTCGGGTCTACAGACAAGAACATTTGGGAAGGCAAAGGGATCGGCTTTGACGTGTATGCCAGCGTAACGGGAACCGGCCCGGAGGCTCTTACCGATTTTGAAGGCCCTTTTCCCGCCTTTCGCCCGCCGGAAGGTTTTTGGTCGGAGACGAATTTTTGGGCGCCGGAGGTTCACCGGTACTGCGGATCCTGCTATATGTTTGCCACCTTCAAGACCCGGGAAGGCGGCAGGCGCGGTACGGGGATACTCAAGAGCGAATCAGGCATAAAAGGACCCTATGCGCCCTGGGGCCTCGACGCCGGCGGCGCGCCGGGTCCGGTAACCCCCGCAGGTTGGGAATGTCTGGACGGTACATTCTTTGTCGAGGAAGAAACGCCCTACATGGTGTTTTGCCGCGAATGGCAGCAGGTAGGCGACGGGCAGATCTGCGCAATGCCGCTGACGCGGGATCTCCGGCAGGCTTCCGCTGCGCCCAGGCTGCTTTTCCGGGCCAGCGAAGCGCCCTGGGCTTATGAATTGCAGGGACGCGCCCCGGGAAGCTACGTTACCGACGGTCCGTTTATGCACCGTACCGGAGACGGCGCGCTTCTTATGTTGTGGTCCTCCTTTGGCAAAGGCGGTAACTACTGCATCGGTACGGCGCGTTCACAGAACGGGACGCTCACAGGCCCCTGGACACAATCCGGGAACCCGTTGTATGATAGTGACGGGGGCCATGGGATGATCTTCCGGGACGAAAAGGGAACCCTCTACCTTGCGATACACAGGCCTAATAAAACGCCGCTTGAGCGTCCTATTTTTGTTGAATTAACTGAAAAGAACGGCATGATTATGTTACAAGAAGGAAATATTGTTTCCTGACGCCGTAATTGCATTATAGGAGGCTATATGAAAAAAAAGCCGGGGCTGGTTACCCGCAGCGCAGCATCTCTGTTTCTCCATGACCAGATAACATCGTATGTGTTCCTGATTCCCTGGCTTCTTGGGTTTTTCGTACTCACGGTGTATCCGATGATCTATTCCCTGTACTTGTCCTTCACGGATTACAATGTCCTGGAACCGCCCCGGTGGGTTGGAATCAAGAACTACTTTGTGATGTTCTCCGGCAATGATCGGTATACCCACGACGCCAGGTTCCTCAACTCCTTATTCGTTACCCTTAGGTTTGTGTTTATCTCCGTGCCTATGAAGCTGGCTTTTGCCCTGCTGGTAGCGATGCTGATGAACCAGAAACTCAAACTCATCCCCTTGTACCGGACGGTGTACTACATTCCCACCCTGCTTGGCGGCTCGGTGGCCATCTCCGTTTTGTGGCGGCGTCTTTTTTCCGGGGATGGCGTCATCAACGCTATCCTGCGGATTGCCGGGATTGCCAATCCTCCTTCCTGGATTTCAACCCCGGAATACGCCCTGGGAACCCTTATCATCCTGGCGATATGGCAGTTCGGCAGCCCCATGATCATCTTCCTTGCGGGGCTAAAACAGATCCCCCACGAATACTACGAGGCGGCAAGCGTAGACGGGGCAAGCAAAGCGCGGCAGTTCATTCATATCACCCTGCCCTCCCTTTCGCCTATCATTTTCTTCAATCTGGTTATGCAGATGATCAGCTCCTTTCAATCCTTTACCCAGGCGTACATCATATCCGGCGGTAACGGAGGGCCGGTGGATGCAACCATGTTCTACAGTCTGTATCTCTATCTCCACGGATTCGCCTGGGCTCACATGGGCTACGCCGCAGCTATGGCATGGGTACTGCTCATCATTATCGCGGCGCTGACGGCACTGACCTTCAAGATTTCCAACTCTATGGTATCCTACGGAGAAGAATGATATGCAGAGAAAACTAACAAAATTTCTAAGCGCCGGCGTTACGAATATCATCATCATTCTTTTAGGATGTTTGATGATCTATCCGGTTATTTGGCTCATCATGGCGTCTTTTAAAGAAGGAACGCAGATTTTCAGCGATCCCGGCCTCCTGCCCCAGGTATGGTCGCTCCAAAATTACAGAAAAGGATGGGAAGGAATAGGCATTGTTTCGTTCCGCGTCTTTTTTGCCAATTCATTTATTATTTGTATTTTATGCGTCATTTTTAACGCGGTATTCTGCACCCTTACGGCATACGCCTTTGCACGTTTGGAATTCAAGGGACGAAAGATATGGTTTGCCCTGATGATGGTAACCCTGATGCTTCCCGGACACGCTACTACCATTCCCCGGTATCTCATGTTCCGGGGCTTCGGCTGGATCAACACCTTCCTGCCCTTCATCGTACCGAAGCTGTTCGCCACCGACGCCTTCTTCATATTCCTGCTGGTGCAGTTCATCCGAGGACTGCCAAAAGAGATGGACGAGTCCGCCCGCATTGACGGCTGCGGAAAATTTCGTATATACCGGAGCATTATTCTGCCCCTCAGCATTCCTGCCGTCATAACTACCGTACTCTTTACCTTCCTTTGGACATGGGACGATTTTTTCAACCAGATGTTGTACCTCAATTCGCCTGAAAAATACACGGTTCCTATGGGCCTGCGGCTCTTCCTTGATTCTTCCGGAGCGTCCTCCTGGGGGCCGATGTTCGCCATGTCGGTACTATCTTTGCTGCCCTGTTTTGTTCTGTTTTTCTCGCTGCAGAAATACTTCGTGCAGGGTATCGCCACAACGGGGATTAAAGGGTAACCTGCGGGGTTTTCCCAAAACTGAAAAGTTTGGGAAAACTTCGCTGCGAGGATATTAAGCGGCAGGCGCTGCGCCTGACCCTTGATATACATACTAATCTATCCATAAAAGCATCGGGCTTTGTGGGCAGACGCCATCTTTATTTTCCAGTTTGAGGAGGAAAGTATGAAACGTGTTTTATTAACGGCTATCGCCTTCGCGGCGATTGGGGTTTCGGTTTTTGCTAACGGGGAGCAGCAGCAGGCGGCTGCCGCCGGTCAGGGGCCGGTGGCGGTGGTGCGCTGGTCATACTGGGGCAGTGAGGCCCGAATCAAAAACAACCAGCTGGTCATCGATAAATTTACCGAGCGGACGGGAATCATCGTCGCGTCAGAGCCGGCGCCCGGTACAGGCGACCATTTTACCAAATTCAAGACCCAGTTTGCCGGCGGCAACGCGGCGGACATTGTGCAGCTTGGGGGCGACTTCTCGAATCTTCAGGTCAATGACGTTTCATCCGTGCTGATGCCTTTGGATGATTTTGTGAAGCGGGGCATCATTGATACGTCCAAAGTGGATAAATCGGCGATTGCGGAAGGAACGGTGAACGGCAAGCTCTACGCCCTGCCTCTGGCCGCCAACATGCCCAGCCTGCTTTACAACCGATCCCTGCTTGAGCGGGCCGGCGCTCCCCTCCCCAAGGTATCCATGACCTGGGCCGAGTTTGACAAGTGGCTTGGAGATGTTAAGGCGAAACTTCCCGCCGGCGTATATCCTCTGGCCGATAACAGCGCCAATGCGGATCAGTCCGTTTTCTTCGGTTATTGGCAGGGGCAGAACGGGACTACCATGTGGGACGGGCAGAAATCTTATACTACCGCGGCAAGCGCCAAGGAGTATTTCGACCTCTGGGCCGGCTGGCGGGAGAAGGGCTACATCCCTGACGCCGCAACCGCCGCGGACTATCCTGAAACCAATGAGTCCAGTTCCTCCCTGATTGCCGGAAAAGTGGCTATGTCTATTAACTGGTCGAATCAGCTTTTGGGCTATCAGAACGCCACCCAGGACACTCTTGATTTGATCGAACTTCCCAATGCTGCGGTGACCAACGGACTGTGGGGTCAGATGAGCCAGATGATGGCGATTAACAAGAATTCCAAGAACGCCGAAGCCGCGGCCAGGTTCATCAACTACCGGGTAAACGATCCTTCGGTATGGAAGATCATGGGGGCCGATCCTGGAACTCCGGTCAATTCTGAAGCCCGGTCAGCGCTTCCCGCTTCTCCCATAACCGATAAAGTGAACGCCTATCTGAACATAGCCGGCAGCCATGCCAGACGGCGGGATCCGAACATGCCCGGCGATTCCCAGTGGAACAGCCGGCTCTACAACATCGCCCAGAATGTGGCCTTCGGGCGGATTACCACCACCCAGGCCGGACAGGATGTTGTCAGTTTGATCGCCGAACTTACCCGCTAA
>JAISOQ010000239.1 GCA_031275515.1 Treponema sp.
GCATCAACGATCCCGGCGCGCTGCGGGAGGACCGGATAAGGGTTCTGAAAACCTGGGAAGCGGAGCGGCAGGCTCCGGCCAACGGCGGAGGGTCAAATCCGGCGGAAACGCCGCTCAGGGAAGTAAACAACCATATTCATACGGTTTACAGTTTTAGCCCCTATACCCCGGCTATGGCGGCCCTGTGCAGCCGGGAAGCGGGGCTTGGCGCGGCGGGTTCGGTGGACCACGATTCCATCGCCGCGGCGGAGGAGATGATTGAGGCCTGCGCCGTCCTGGGCATAGGGGGCTGTTCCGGGTTCGAGGTCCGGGTAAGCTTTAAAACCGGCGCGGACGGCAGGCCGGGTCCTTTCGCGGACCGGAAGATCAACAACCCCGATTCGGAGGGGATCGCCTACATGACCGTCCAGGGAGTGCCCGGGCCGGCCATTCCCTTGGCGGCGGAATTCCTGCGGCCCCTGAGGGAAGAGCGGCTGTTCCGCACCAGGGCCATGACGGAAAACGCCAATGTCATCCTTAGAGAGGCGGGGCTTGAGGAGATTGATTTTGACAGGGACATACGGGGCCGTTCCCAGTTTGACCGCGGCGGGGGTATCACCGAACGGCACTTGCTGGCGGCCCTGGCGGAGGTCTTCATCAAAAGGTATGGGAAAGGATCGGACCTGGTTTCCGCCCTGGAAGGCAAGCTGGGGGTAAAGCCTCCGCCCGGGCTCGTGGCGCTCCTCTCGAAAGGCGAAAATGTTCATTACCTATACGATTTGCTGGGAATACTAAAGTCCGCTTTCCTTCCCCGGATATTCATACAGCCCGGTGAGAAGGAGTGCCTTCCCGCCCGGCAGGTAACGGCCTTTGCCGCCCGCATTGGGGCCATCCCCGCCTACGCATACCTGGGGGATGTGGGGGAGTCGCCCACAGGGGACAAGAAGGCCGAACATTTTGAGGACGAGTTTCTGGAACCCCTCTTTGAAGAGCTTTCCCGCCTGGGTTACCGGGCCGTCGCGTATATGCCCCCCCGGAACACGGAAGAACAGCTCCGCCGGGTCCAGCGGCTTTGCGCGGAATGGGGCTTTATGGAAATATCCGGCGTGGACATCAACAGCTCCCGCCAGTCCTTCAACTGCCCCGAGGTCCTGCTTCCCCCCTTCCGCCGCCTGATAGACACCACCTGGGCCCTCATCGCCCATGAACGGCTGAGTTCCCTGGACAAGAGCCTCGGCCTCTTTGCCCCGGACAATCCCCTGGCGGCGGAGAGTCTGGCGGAAAGGCTGGCGGTCTATGCAAGGGCAGGGCGGAACCCTGATTTATGCAATAAAGCGTCTTTTTATACCGTAATTAACGGTATAAAAAAAGGACGATAAGGAGAATTTTTATGAACAGCCAAGGAGAGTTTCAAAGCCTGGCCGCCATCATTCGGGGATTGTACCTGGACGCTACGGGAAAATCCTGGATAGTCTGCCAGGATTCCCGGAGGGTCCCGGAGTCTCTGGCCATCCCTCAGGAGGCTATCGTCGTGGATATTGCTCCGGCGGCTCAGCCGCCTTCGTCCTTCCGGTTTGATGAGGAGGCGGCAAAGATATTCCACGAGGCCTTTATGGCATGGGAATTCGAGCAGGCCCCGTCGGGGGTGGAGGCGGTTACTAGGACGGCCCGGATGCGGAATTTTCCTTCCTGCATGGCGGTAAAAAACGGCGGGTCTACGGAAGCCCTGTATTGGATAGACCGGGACCTGGACGCGGTGCGGAAACGCATGGAGGAACAGGACGGGAGCCTCCTGGAAGTGCCTAAGGACCGGCGGCTTCCGCTGATGGAAGAACAGGCCCTGAGCCTGGGGTTGAACGCCGCCGGCCGTTCTAACGTGGTGAAGGACCGTATCGCTCTGGTTACGGGAGGCGCTCAGGGATTCGGGGAAGAGATAGTCCGGGGGATCGCCTCATCAGGGGCTTTGGTGTTTATCGCGGACCTCAACGAGGAAGGGGCGGAAAAGCTGGCTAAAAGGATCAACGCTGTCGAAAGGCGTACCGCCGCCGTGCCGGTAAAGGTCAACGTTGCGGACGAGGCTTCGGTGGAGGCCCTGTTTCGGACCATACGGGAAACCGCCGGGGGCTTGGACATCTGTATCAGCAACGCCGGAGTGCTCCGGGCCGGCAGCGTCCTGGAACAGGATGTGGAGGATTTCAAATTCGTCACGGATGTCAACTATACGGGGTACTTCATCATGGTGAAACATGCCGCCAGGCTCCTCAAACAGCAGCACCTTACCGCGCCTGCCTGGAAGACCGACATCATCCAGATCAACTCCAAATCGGGGCTGGAAGGCTCTAATAAAAACGGGGCCTATGCGGGGGGTAAATTCGGCGGCATAGGCCTTACCGCCAGCTTTGCCCTGGAACTGACAGCCTACAACATCAAGGTGAACGCCATCTGTCCGGGGAATTTCCTGGACGGCCCGCTGTGGTCTGATCCGGAAAAAGGCCTCTTTGTGCAGTACCTCAAGGCGGGCAAAGTTCCGGGGGCCAAAAACATCGCCGAGGTAAAGGCTTTTTACGAGGCGAAGGTTCCTATGAAGCGGGGCTGTACCGGCGCGGACGTGCTGCGGGCCCTCTATTATATCGTAGAACAGGAATATGAGACCGGCCAGGCCCTTCCGGTTACCGGGGGGCAGGTGATGTTACATTAACATGTACTACATTAACATGTACTACACTGACGTGCAGCGTCGGCGGCTGGAACGGAATGCAGGGGAGAAAGCATGGAATATGCTATTGCGGTCATTGATATTGGGATGACCAACAAAAAAGTGATGGTTTATGACGACGCCCTTACCCAGATCGATGTCCGGTACCGGAATTTTCCTCCCCGGATAGTGGACGGCCTTGAGACCCATGACATTGAAAGCATGGAGGAGTGGTTCATTGAGGAATTGGCGGGGTTCGCCGGGGCTTACCCTGTCAAGGCGCTGGCGGTAACCACCCACGGGGCTACGTTTGTGTGCGTGGGAAAAGACGGGAAGCCTTCGGCGCCCTGCGTGTACTACACCCACGAACCGGGGGACGAGTTTCAGGACCGGTTCTACCGGCTTTTTGGCGATCCCGAATCCCTCCAGGAGCGGACGGGGACCCCTTACCTAAAAGCCCTCATCAATCCCGCCAAGGGCATACTGTTTCTGAAAGAGAACTACCCCGAACAATTCGGGAACACGGCGCATCTCCTTTTCTACCCCCAATATTGGGGCTACCGCTTTACCGGCAAAACCGGGGCGGAGGGGACTTATATGGGCTGCCACGGTTACCTCTGGGATCAGGTTGAACACAAGCTGTCTTCGGTGGCGGAGGGGCTGGGGGCCGCTTCCCTCATGCCCGGAAAGACAGGCAATTCCTGGGATGTTCTTGGCCGCGTCACGGAAGAATTCGCCCGAAAAACCGGCCTTGCCCGGGATGTGATCGTCACTATGGGGATCCACGATTCCAATTCATCCCTGCTTCCCCACTTTGCCAAACGAGGGGAGACCGGCTTCACGCTTAACTCCACCGGCACCTGGTGCGTCATCATGACCCCCGTAAAAGCCTACGGTTTTACCCCGGATGAATTGGGGAAGGTGGTCTTCTTCAATATTTCCGCCTTCGGCGGCCCCATCAAGACCGCCATCTTCCAGGGGGGCAAGGAATTTGAAACCTGGTCCGCCGTGCTGATGAAACTCCACAACCGGAAAGACATCCCCTCCTATGACCGGGAACTCTACCGGTCTATTCTGGCCGAAAAAGATGCCTTTCTCCTGCCGGAACTGGCCGCCGGTTCGGGCCAGTTTCCCGGTTCCAAACCCCGGATAACCGAGGCCGGCGCGGAATACCCCTACGAAGACATAGCCTCCGGCAGGGTCTGTCCCCCTTCTTTCCAAAACTACGAGCGGGGCATAGTCCTCCTCCGAATCTCCCTGGTAATGCAGACCATTACCGCCCTGGAGCGGACCGGCGTTTCCCTTGCGGGCGGGGCGTCCGGGACGGCGGATTCCCCCGGCGAGGTGTTCACCGAAGGGGGCTTCCGGAAGGACGAAGCCTACAACGCCCTGGTATCGGCTTTCTTCAGGAACCAGCGGGTCTATCTTACGGACATTGCCGAGGCCACTGCCCTGGGCGCGGCCATGACCGCCAAGATGGCCCTGACCGGAAAATCCCTGACGGATCTGTCCAGGGACTTTGACGTTGAGTATCAGGAAGTCGCCAAAAGCGATATGCCTGAGATTTTTCCTTACCGGGAAGCCTGGCTTTCCCATATCTAACGTTACGAAGTACAGGTTACGAAACAACCAATTTTGGAGCGCCTATGAAAACAAAAGCGGTACGGATCCATGGGGTCAATGACCTCAGATTAGATGAATTTGAGCTTCCCGGGATTCGGGATGATGAAATACTGGCAAAGATCGTGTCCGATTCCATCTGTATGTCCAGCCACAAACTGGCCTTGCAGGGGGCGGCCCATAAGCGCATACGTCATAACCTGACGACGAATCCCGTCATCATAGGCCATGAGTTCTGCGGCGTCATCGAAAAGGCGGGCGGCAGGTGGGCGGACAAATTCAAACCCGGCGCCAGGTTCGCCATACAGCCGGCCCTCAACTACCCCGGCGCCGACGGGCGGCCTACCCTCTGGGCGCCGGGCTATTCTTACGAGTTCATAGGCGGGGACGCCTCGTATGTGGTCATTCCTAAAGAAGTCATGGAGATGGACTGCCTGCTGGACTATGAAGCGGATAACTTTTTCATGGGTTCCCTGGCCGAACCCGTGTCCTGTATTGTGGGCGCTTTCCATGCCCAGTACCACACCACCAACGGTTCCTACGAGCACAATATGGGCATCGTGGAGGGAGGGTCCCTGGCCCTCCTTGCCGGGGTAGGCCCTATGGGGCTGGGGGCCATAGATTACGCCATCCACAACCCCCGGCGGCCTTCCCGCCTTGTGGTTACCGACATAGACGAGAGCCGCCTTGCCCGGGCGGCCCAGCTTCTCACCGTGGAAGACGCCAAAGCCAACGGGGTGGAACTCATCTACGTGAACACCAAGGACATCGCCGATCCCGCAGATCACCTTAAAACCATCAACGGCGGGAAACTCTACGACGATGTGTTCGTCTTTGCCCCGGTCAGGCCGGTCCTGGAACTGGGCGGCAGGCTCCTGGGCCGGGACGGCTGCCTCAACTTCTTTGCCGGTCCCACGGATACCTCCTTCTCGGCGAACTTCAACTTCTACAACGTCCACTACGAATCCCACCACCTTGTGGGAACGTCCGGGGGCAATACCGAAGACATGAAAGAATCCCTGGCCATGATGTCCCGGGGCAGACTCAACCCGGTCTTCATGGTTACCCACATAGGCGGCCTGGACGCCGTGCCTGAGACCACCATCAACCTGGACAAGATCCCCGGCGGGAAGAAGCTCATCTACACCCACAAGAAGCTGGAACTTACCGCCATAGACGACTTTGCCGAAAAGGGCAGGTCCGGCGCCTCCGGCCTGGGCCCCTTCTACGCGGATCTGGCCGAAATCTGCGGACGGCACAAGGGCCTGTGGAGCAGGGAAGCGGAGGATTACCTGCTTAAAAACGCCCCGGATATTTAGGAGACCCCCGCAGGATAAACGCATAGAAATTTTGGAGGTGGTCCACAAAGCATGATACGTAATTCATTGTACTACAAAAAATTAATGGCATTTTTTTATCATGCTTTGCGGATCACCTTCCCATCCTGAAACAAGCGCGAACACCGAACTATGGGTCAAGTTTAGACTTTGCCCCGGGCTTCTTCTTTCAAGAAACCTTCGATGGAATTCTATCCATGACATATCGCGGCATAATCAAGATGAATTGGACAGAACGCAAGACCGGGACAAGGCATATACAGCCGGGACCTTATGCGGCATTTTGCATAAAAATACAAAAAATATCAAATTTAACTACAAAAACACTTGACAGATGCTGAGTA
>JAISOQ010000244.1 GCA_031275515.1 Treponema sp.
TATGTAGTAAAGGCAAAACAGGGCGAAAAGGAGGATCACGAACCGGGCCGCCCAATCGGAGAAGGAAGGGGGCCTGCCGCTGTACCAGGTCCGTTTTTTGAGCTTGCCGAAACGCCGCAGGTCCATGGCGTTGGCGATGGTCTCCACCCGGCTAAAGGAGGTAAGGAGCAGGGGAACCAGGATGAGGGTCGTCTGGGAAAGGCGGGTGAAAAGCCCCGCCCGTTTGGGGTCCAGTTCCATACCCCGGATCATCATGGAGTTTTTGATGTCCAGGAAGTTCCGCGCTATGTCCGGGATGGTCCTGAAAGCCAGGGAGATGATGATGCAGGCCTTGTAGGGAAGGCCCATAGCGTTAAGCCCCGAAGCAAGTTCCGAGGGGGTGATGGCGAGGACAAAGACCAGGGCCGTCGCAAGGGAGGTAAGGCGCTTGAAGAACATGGCTCCCACATACCAGAGGAGTTCCCGGGTCAGGTAGAACCGCTCGCTGAAACGGACCAGATAGGAGGCCGCCCCCACATGGGTCAGCCCCGAACCGGGCTTTATGAGGATGATCAGCAGGGAGCCGATGATCCCGGCGCTGACCGTCATGAAGCCGGCGACAAAGAGGATGGGTTTCCAGTTGGGCTTCATGGAGACTATGCCGGCAATACAGAGGAAAAACATAACCGCCATGACCCGCACATCGTAGGTCATGATGACGAATACGGTCATAACGATGAACCCCGCGGCTTTGGTGGCCCCGTTGAGGCGGTGGAGTACCGAAGCTCCCGGATTGTAGTTGATCATGAACCGGTTATTCATGGCTTTGCCTTTAGCTCCTCCTCATAGGTGATATATCCCCTGATGCAGGGTTCCGCCTCCATATCCAGGGTTTCCGCCAGGGCGTGAAGGGACGTGGCCTTGAGGTTGGCGGCCTCCACGATGCGGCTGTCCGAGAGGATGGCGAAGATGTCCCCGTCGGCCAGAATGACGCCTCCTTTCCCTTCGTCCCCGAACACAACGGCCCGGTCGGTGCTTTCTATGGCCAGATGTATGTCGTGGGTGATGAAGATGACGGTCTTGCCGTATTCCCTGTTCAGGCGGTTGATGAAGGAGAGGATCTCCGTGTAATGCCGGTAGTCCTGGCCTGCCGTAGGTTCATCCAGGATGAGGACTTCCGGCCCGGCGGCCAGGGCGGAAGCGATGGTGATCCGTTTCTTTTGGCCGTAGCTCACGGCGTCTACGGGCCAGTTCCGCATACGGTAGAGATCGCAGGTTTCAAGGGCCGTTTGGGTCATCTCCCGTATCCGTTCCTCCCCCTCCTTCCGCAGCCTGAGGGCCAGTTCAACCTCGTCCTTAATCGTATCCTTGACCAGCATCTGATTGGGGTCCTGCATCACGTAACCGATGACGCCGCCTATTTCCCGGACCGTGAGGGACCGGGAGTCTTTCCCGTTAAGGCGTATGGTCCCCGAAGCGGGACGGCAGATGCCGCAGAGGAGTTTCGCCATGGTGGATTTCCCCGCCCCGTTCCGGCCTATAAAGGCGACCCGCTCCCCCTTCCGCAGGGAAAAGGAGGCGTCCTGTATTGCGGGATAGGGCCCCCCTTCGTCGTAGGCGTAGCGTACCTTTTCGACCCGGATGATCTTCTCCTCCAGGGAAGAGATGCGGGGGGGCGTTTCCCTGGCGAAGAAGGCACGGAGCTTCTCCCGGTTTTCCCCGCCTATCTCAAGGCGGCTGGAATCCCCCAAATCGGGGACTTGGGCAATATCGCAGCCGGCGTACTTCATGGCCGTAAGGTAAAGGGGCTCCCGGATGCCGTATTTCCCCAAAAGGCCGCTTCTGAGCAGGGCGTCAGGCGCCGTGTCCGCCGCGATTTCCCCTTTGTCCATGAGGATCACCCGGTCCACAGGCCGGAACAGCACATCTTCAAGCCGGTGTTCTATGATGAGGGCCGTACACCCCTGGCGCCTGACGATTTGGTCGATTAGATCTATGGCTGCGGTCCCGGTCTTGGGGTCCAGGGAAGCCAGGGGTTCATCAAAGATGAGGATGCCGGTATCTTCCCCCAATATGCCCCCCAGGGCGGCCTTCTGTTTCTGGCCCCCGGAAAGGTGGAAGGGGAGGGCGGCCAGAAAGTCCTCCATCCCCACGATGCGGCTGTTTTCCCGTACCTTCCGGCGCATCTCTTCCCGGGGAACGCAGTCGTTTTCCATGAGGAAAGCCATGTCCTCTCCCACCGAGAGGCCCACGAACTGGGCGTCGGAATCCTGCAGCGCCGTTCCCACATCCCGGCTCAGGGCGAAAACGGAAAGCTCCCGGGTCTCCCGGCCCTTTACCTTGCAGGAACCGGTAATCTCCCCGGAATAGGAAAAGGGAATGAGGCCGTTGACGCAGTTGGCCAGGGTGGTTTTGCCGCTGCCGCTGGAACCCAGGATAAGGACCTTTTCACCCTCGTAAATGGTCAGGGTGATGTTCTTGAGAGAAGGAAGGGTTTGGGCCTTGTACCGGAAGCTGAACCCTTCAAACTCTATGACCGGTTTTTTCACCCTCTGTATCCCGGTCTTAGGCCTCTTCCGTCAGGTTGCTCCGCTTTGCAAAACGCCTGGAAAGGAGGATGAGGATGGGGATGCCCAGGGCTACCAAAACAGCGGTGTTGGAAATCCCGGAGGCAAAAGCCTGGAGAAAGGTGATCTCCAGGTCCGAAGCGTAGAAAACGCTGGTGAGGATGGGGGTCACGATCCCGAAGGCCACGGCGTTCCCGACTATGGCGACGACGGCATAAATGACGGCGTGACGTACCTTGAAGATTCCTTCCCCTATCTTCGCGCCGTACAGGGGCAGGGTCCCGATGAAGAGGCCCAGGACGCCGTTGCCTATGGACCAGTCGAACCAGAACCCCCAGCCGCCGATGAGGTCCGCCAGGACATTCCCCAGAAGCAGGGTGATGAAGGCCGGCAGGGAACCAAAGAGTCCGCCCACCACCACGGGAACGATCATGGCCGAGGTAAGCTGGGTGTTGGTGAATACGGGGATGCTGCCGTATACCATGAGTACCCCAAAAAGGGCCGCTCCTACCGCTGCCGAGACCAGAGTTTTTGTATTCCACTTGCCGAGAATGAGGGTGAAATAGTTTTCCTTTACCATAGTATTCTCCAAGATTCCTATTATGTTGATAGATTTACTTAAAATTCATCTTAATCCTAATCTTCGTCCTGCCGCCTGTCAAGGCTGGTTTCCGGCAAGTTTATCAAACCGTATCTTCCAGTCCGCCCCGGCCTCAATACTGTAGGCATCAGTCATGCTTGCCTGGTTCAATCCCAGGAGCATATAGCCGGTGGACCCGTTGTAAACCACAGGTTCCCCTATGCCTGCATACCCGAAAGACCGGTGGTAGAGGACCGGTCTTTTGAATACCTCCCGGTTTCCCGCAGGGCTTTCCCGGGTAATGGTCACCAGAACCGAATCGCCGTAACCCAGCCCCAGGCTTTCAAAATCGGCAATGGTTATGTTGGTCGAAGGGTTCCCGAAGTGATGATCCGTCCCGGCTATGATCCCCTGGATAAAGCCCTTTCCTTTAACCGGCGGCTCCAGGGGAAAGACAAGGATCTCCTCAACAGGGTAGGCCGGGCCCACGCCGGAAAAGTCGATGATTCCCCCGGCCAGCCGCCCGGCGGTATAGGCAAAGAGGTCCCTGCCGTGGAAGGTGTTCATTTTATCCGTTCCAGGCCGGCGGTTTACCGTTTCGTCGATTTCCCGGACTTCATCTATCCCCAGCAGGGCCTTGACGTGGGTCAGGGTTCCGTTATCGGGGGTTATGACGTACTGGCCGTTCCCGGTTTTAGCCGCGCAGGCCTTCCGGGCGGTTCCCACCCCCGGATCAACCACGCTCACGAAGACGGTCCCTGCGGGCCAGCAGGGCATGGTATAACTCAGGCAAAAGGAGGCCGCCCAGCTTTGGAATTTGGGGATAAGATGGCAGAGGTCCCGTACCTGTAAAGCGGGATCGATAGAGGCGATTACCCCGTGCATACTGGAAACCGCCCCCCAGTGAAGCCCGAAATCGGTCTGGAGGCAGATGAAGGGTTTTTCCATGATGAAAATTATACGCCGGGTTATGGGGTTGGGCAAGTAGGCGGCAAATGGCGGATTCATCAGTTTGGATAGATTTTTCATTTTTTGGGGGGAAAGGGCTTGCCTGGCATCTTGCGCGAATCTTTCATATCAGCTATACTATTTTCATGTTTCCGGCAAAGGCAGGCATAAAGACAGAAAACGGCTCCCGGCTCCCGGCTCCCGGCTCCCGGCTCCCGGCTCCCGGCTCCCGGCTCCCGGCTCCTATTTTACACAAAAGAACTCCGCGCGTCTATCTAACGAAACAGTAAATCCCCCGCTTTTTTATAAAAACACTTCATTTAGAGGCAAAAATACGGTAAAGTCTTTAGATTTTACTCCCGCGCCTTCAGGCTTCAACCCGCGCTCTTTGTTCCCTGTTCACTGGTTTTTAGACTTTACCCCCTTCAGGGGCAAATATGCCGCCGGCGGCCTCCGCAAATCCTTCTGCGCCAAAGGGAAAAAAGACGTAATCGAATTCGGCGGCGGCGTAACAAATTTACGAAGCAAAATTGTCTGTTACCCGCTTATGCGGTGAACATATATACATGAGCGAAAGGCTTGAAGGAGTTTTGTATGGTAAGAAGAAATAAAGTTCCCGCCAAACCAACAAAGGCGGCTGTTGCGAGACTTGGGGCGCTGGCGGTTGAAGCCGGAGCGTTACTGGCGCTTAGTCTGGTACTGGCGGCCTGCGATTCACCTACCGACTCGGACGACGATGACTGGTACTATTCCCCCACCTACTACGACATCACCTTTTCCGTGGGTGAAGGCTCCGGCACGCCGCCCGCATCCGAGAGGACAAGTACCTTCTACCCGCCCGGCCAGGGGAATATGACAGCGCCCGAGGGCAAATATTTTATGGGATGGAGCTCGTCTTCCGGGGGATCTATAGATTATCTACCCGGTAGAGTGTATCACATATCCGGCGATAAGACCCTTACCGCGCAATGGGGACCGGGATACACAATCACCTTTTCCGCGGGCACAGGCTCCGGCACGCCGCCCGCATCCCAAACGGCAGCGGCCGGGGAAGTCATCAACCTGCCCGGCCAGGGGGATATGACAGCGTCCGACGACAATTATAGCTACCTTTTTAACGGATGGAAATTGTCTTCCGGCGGAACTCCAAGTGAAACTACATATAGGGACAGGGACGAATACACCGTAACCGGGGATTGTACCTTTACCGCATACTGGATGACGGGTTTCCACCTATATACATTCACCTTTTCCACGGGCGAAGGCTCCGGCACGCCGCCCCCATCCCAGAAGACATCAGAGTCCATCACCCTGCCCGGCCAGGGGGATATGACAGCGCCGGCGGGCAAATATTTTAGCGGATGGAAGAGTGACCGTGATTATTCCACCATCTACGAGGCAGGCAGTACATATACCGCCAGCGGTTACTATTACTCCTACGAGGTAACGCTTACGGCGCAATGGTCATCAAAAGGCGTTTACGTCGGCATCCATTCATTTGCCGGCGGTGTCACCAATATTTGGGATGGTTATACCGATACACGTATTTCCAACTTATCCTACCTTAACTCTACCGGGCGATCCAGCCTCATTTCCGGGCTGAATAATTACTATAAGCGAGGATCTGCATCCGGTACCGCTCTTTATTACGCGGTCCACAGGGCGCTGGCAAACCTGAAGGAAGCCGAGTCAAGATTTGAAACGGCCAGCATTCAATCGGTCAACCTGATAACGTTTACCGACGGCCTCGACAACGCGTCTTTCGGCGCGTCCAACAACAGCCCGATAGAGGACAAAAGCGGCGTTACCAGCGTCGACTACGCGGCGTATATAAAAGAGCAGATCGGCAGCAGAACTATCGGCGGCAAGCCCATTACCGCCTATTCCATCGGGGTAAAAGGATCCGATGTTACAGACACCGCCGCGTTTGATACAACTCTTTCCAACATCGCTTCGGCGGGAAATACCCATACGCTTACCGATTTCAGCGGGTTAGAGGCAAAGCTTAAAGAAATTGCCGACGGTATCGAAATAAGCAGCGAAATCAATTTCACCATGCAGACAACCCAGAACGACCCCGGCAC
>JAISOQ010000285.1 GCA_031275515.1 Treponema sp.
TAAGGCCCGATTCAGATTCATCAAGCTCCTCGCCTTTTTACAACTATTACAGAATACCATAGTTATAAAAAAAGTCAATCATACTTGCAAAGATGCCGCTAATAAAATCCGCCCCTGGACGGGGAAACTTGGCAGCAGACGCCGCTATACATCGAACTCTACCCACTTGACCTTACCCGCTTTGATCGCCTCCCGCAGACGTTTCTCCTGATCGTTTAAGGTCCGGCGGGCTCCGCTCTTCACTTCCAAAAAAATCACCTCGGTGATAGCCTTGCGGTTCATCCCCTTAAAGACCAGGAAATCTACCGGCTTTCCGATGAACCGGCAGTCCCCGGGGTCGAAGGGAAAACCCGGCAGAAGGGGCGCCATCTGCTCCGAGACGAGACCCCCCAGCACTGCCCGGGACGCCTTGAGCCGGGTCTTGACGATCTCTTCGACCTTGCGGCCCTCCCACTCGGCGGCCTCCCGTTTCCTCCCGGCGCGCATACCCAGGCGGAGGCCGATGATGAGGGAAATAATGCAGAAGAACAGGAAAACGCAGAGGAGAACGATAAGTTGGGGACTGAAGTATTTAAGATATTCCATCAGGGGTTCCATAGGGGTACTTTGTCATGAAAATGCGGCATTGGAAAGACCCGGCGTATCATCCGAGCCTTTCCCAAAACTGAAGTTTTGGGAAGGGATCATCCCTTAATCGTAAACCTCACCGGATACCGGTACCTTACTCCCACGGGAACGCCGCCAGCCTCCCCGGGTTTTCCCTTGCGGCCCCGGAAGGCGTTGACCGCCGCCTCCCCAAAGCCCTTGCCGGGCGGGTTTTCCTTCAGGATGGTGATCTGCCTGACCTCTCCCCGGCTATCGACAAAAAGCTCCAGGTAGACCGTCCCCTCGATGTTGGAGCGGAGGGCAATGGGGGGGTAGACCAGAGAGGCGAGGATGTCCCGTTCCGAAAAAACCGGGGCAGCAGAGATTTTGTGCATGGGGAGGTATTCTTCTTCTTCGGTTTCCGCCGCCTGAACGGGAGGAGCCTGGGGCGCGATCAGCGTTCCGGGATCGACAACAGTTTGATCCTCCGGCGTTTCTTCTGTTTCTATCATGGTTTCCGCAATAGATTCCACGGCGTTTTCCGGCGCCGGTTCCCGCGGCTCCGGCGGCGGCGGGGGTGGAGGGGGCGGCGGCGGAATTTCTTCTTCAAAATCGGTAAGCTTCATCACCGATACCGGCGGTTCCTTCGTCATGATTACCGCGTCCATGGTGACGGCAAAGAAAAGTATCAGCAGCAAGTGAGCCGCCGCAACCGCGATGAACAGGATAAGCCGGACCTGGTTTGTTTTACGCATCTTTTACGACAAAGCTGACGACGCGGTACTGGAGGAGTTGAAGAATTTCCAGAACCTTGTGGACGTTTGAAAACGGCGTGTCCCGGTCGGCTATGATGTGGAGGCGGGTGTCCGGGGCATTCCGGTAGAGATCCCCTACGGCGTTTTCAATAGTCATGAGAGTGCAGGGAAGGCCGTCCAGGTAGACGGCGCCGGAACGGTCTATCCATATTTCCAGGTTTTTTTCGGCGCTGGTTTTTTTTGCCCTTTCAGCTTCGGGATATTCGATCTTGACTTCCCGGCGGTAATTGATCAGGGCTACCAGCATGATGAAGATAAGGAGCAGAAACGCTACATCGGACATGGAATTGAGCGGCACTATAAAATTTTTCCGATCCCGGCGCAGTTTCATTGTTTTGCCTCCCTGTCCTTATGTCTCCCCCAAAGGGGTCTTCTTTATAGTAAAAGAAAAAGAATCTATAGACAGTTTTTGCGACATCTCTACAAAGGATACCACCTGCTGCCAGGGAGCATCCGGGGAGACCGTGAGGAGTACCGCAATATTGGGTTTGGCATTTACCGCTGAACGGACGGCCCCCTCCGCTTCGGTGGCGGACAGGATTTCTCCCCGGTAGAGAATGTGTCCAGAATCGTCAAGCTCAAAGCGCAGAAGATCGTCTTTCAGAATCAGGCGGGTAGAATCTTTGGCGGGCAGATTCATCAGAAAACCCTTGTTTATGTTGAACCCGGCGATGACGATAAAATAAATGATCAATAAAAAAGCGATGTCGCTTGATGCGCTCGATTCATCAAAACTTTTTCTTTTTTTTCTTGCCAGATTCACGGCAGCCTTCCTAAAAACAATCGCTCCGGCCCTTCGCCTATCCGTTGGCCGCCTGGGGTTCCGCCGGCGTCGTTGCCCCGGCGTTGACCGCGGCAAGCTCGGTGATCAGGTCTGAACAGGTTTTCTCCACATCGGCGGCGAATTTGTCAACCACATGGCTGAACAGGGAATGGGCGATCATAGCGATGATGGCGATGATAAGCCCGAAAACCGTGGTGATTAGGGCTTCGTAGATACCGTTGGCCACGATTTGAGCGTTCACCTCCGTGGCTTCGGCGATAGACTTGAAAGCCCCTATCATGCCCGAGACAGTACCTAAAAAGCCCGTCAGGGGGGAGAGGGAACCCAGGGCGGTAAGGAAGTTGAAGCCGTTCTCCAGAGAGTTGATACAGCTTAGGGCTTCCGCTTCCGTCGCCCGCTCCATGCGCTGTTCCGTAAGCCCCGAACGGTTCACCAGGGTAAGGAGGATGCGCGCCCCCACGCGCCGTTTGGTAAGGCCCGACAGGTACTCCCGCGCGCCGGAAAGGTTATCGGCCTTGATAAAACCTTCGACCTGCTCCTTCATATCATCGAGCCTCAGGTTGTGGCAGAGAAGGTAGACGACCCGTTCCAGGGCTATGGCTATGGTAGCCACTGAAAAGAAAAGAAGGGGCCACATGAACGCCCCGCCCATTCTGAAGAGTTCCATCAGCGAAAAACTTGTAGTTTCTCCCATAGGCGCCTCACTTTATTTTTATAAGACTTATTGCATGAGTCAGGGATTCCATTATACGCTCCCATTCGTATTGAAGATAGATCCAGGCGGCGGCTTCTTCCCAGTCCCGGAGCATAGTCCCGGAATTCCGCACCGACAGCAGTTCTTCCGGGAACAGCCCGCCGGTGTAGACCGTGTTCCACATCACGTCCTCCCCCCGGACCCAGGCCGCCCCTTCGACAGTCCATTCCGGCGGACGCGCTTTGGCCGTTGCCAGTTCTGGAAACAGGATGGGATTCCAGTATTTTTCAAATTCATCCTGCCTTGCATACCCCCCGTTATCCTTCTCATCCCCCCGGACCTTCATCCATTCGGCGAGGGCGCTTATCCGTTCCTGCCGGTTCCGCAGGGCCGATATTGCCTGGTCCCCGGTGATGCGGGAGGAGTTCCGCCGTATCTTTCCCGCGGTGATGTCCAGGGCTTCCACTTCCCCGTCAAGGCGCAGAACCGCTTCTCCGGTTCCCGCCGCATTGACCCGGAAAACCCCGCGCCCGGAAAGTTCCCTGGAGAACTCGTTCCAGCCCGACAGGTTAGGGCAGAGGAACTCCAGGGAAACAAGAGAAAAGTTCCCCTCCGCGTCCGGCTCCGATCCCAAAAGACGCAGGGTGGGCAGGGCGTCGAACCTTATGGCGATAAATCCCTCCCCATTTTTGCGCATT
>JAISOQ010000023.1 GCA_031275515.1 Treponema sp.
ACAGTATAACCTGAATCATGCCATAGATAACCTTTTGGAAATCTACAAGGCTAAAGTTACCTTTTCTAAATGTCCAACCCAAGCGGTTTCGGTTACTTTTTAAAATGTCCAACCTCGTAGCCCTGCTTAAAATCATAAAAAAGTCTTACAATGCCTACTGTATAGATTTTTATACTTTTTACGGATGAAGTTTGTTTGAGGCGGTGGGTGGGCGAAGCCCATTCTCCGCCTCTTGGGATGATGTTTCTTGGGGCTTGGGGTAAATTTCAGGCGGCATGGACGCCGCCTGCGTAGATTAATTTGGGGCAAAAAACTTTGCTTTTGGGGGAATATTTTTATTCCCATACAATACAATTCTTTTATAATATGAGCCTGTTCCAAAACCTGGTTGGTTTGGAACAGGCTCTTGGAAAAACCGGCCAATAGCCCGGTTTTTCCCCTAAATCTAAGGTTGCTGTTCCAAAAACTGAAGTTTTGGAACAGCCTCATATATTCATAAATTCTTAACATTTTAATTTTTTTTGTTTAATAATTTTCCAACCAATTCAAAACCAATTGCGCATAACATGTCAGTTTACGCTCCGCCGCCTTACGGAGGCTCGGCCTCCGCAGCAGTTAGATCATTCCGCTGCGCTCCATTCCCATGCCGTTGCTCCGGCACATTTTGCCAGTCTTGGTCGCGTTCCTATGGAACGTTAGCAGCTATCAGTTATATACTGCTGACAGCTACATAATATTTCTATTAGATGATGACCTTTGTCATAGTATAAAAAAAATTCTTGCAAATTTTTCAATTTTATTATTAGAATTATCTGTTTCATGGATAACAAAAGCTTAATGGTATAGGAGAATATTGCTATGATATGTATAGTCATAATTGGCGGAAAGGAGTCTGAACTGTATACAAAATTTATAGCCTCACAAACCGATATTTCTATCATAGGACAGGGACGGGACGGATATGACGCTCTCAAGATTGTGCCTCGTCTAAAACCGGATATTGTCCTGCTTGACGAAATCCTGCCCCCGGTGGACATCGCGGATATTACCCTGATCCTGAGGGACCGGCTGCCCAAAATGAGGGTGATCATCCTCACCTCGGCCTATGAAAACACCCGGATCCTCAAAGCCATCAGCTGCGGCGCGTCAGGCTATCTTCTGAAAGACACCCGGCAGGAAAAATTTATCGCCGGGATAAAGACCGTTTATAACGGGGGATGCCTTATGAGTCCGGAAATAGCTGCCAAGGCATTCAGGATGTTCCCGGATGCGAACCGGGGCAGCTCCAGGACCCCTGCCCGGCAGGAGATTTCCTTCCCCCGGCGGGTCAAGATTTCCCGGCAGGAATTACAGATAATCACCTGTATAAGCAAAGGGTTTTCCAACCGGGAAATCAGCAAACACCTCACCCTCAAGGAAGGTACGGTTCGTAACTATATCACCTCGATCCTCGAAAAAACCGGGTTGAAGAACCGGACCCAAATAGCGATTTACGCCTGTAATACCGGCTTTATGAACGAGGTGCAGGAACGGAAGCGGCCCGGATAAAGGTACGGCGGTATTCCAGAGGCGAAAGTCCGGTACACTGCTTGAATGTCCGGGAAAAGTGAAAGGGGTTCTCAAACCCAAAATGAGCCGCCACATCCTGAACTTTAAGGGTTGTATCCACTAAAAAGGAAGAAGCGGCCTCTATCTTGAGCCTGGTAAAGTATTGAAAGGGGGAAATCCCCAGCTTTTTATGAAAAATCCTGATAAAATGTTCTTCCGATAACCCAAGGCGGCCCGCAAGTTCCCCGACTTTGAATTTCTCCCGTATTGATTGTTCCATGACTCCCAGCGCCCGTTCTACGTACTCGTTTTTGTTGTTCCGGCGCGGCGTGGAAAGCGTCTCCTCCTCTGCCCCAAACCACCGGTGGAGCAAGCTCAGTAATAGATATTCCGCCGCCCTGCCGTTTCCCCCGGCCTTATCCCCTGCCAGACGGTGGACTTCCTCTATCAGAAACCGATCCCGCCTTTCCACCGGAACCCCCCGGTGGCTTCGGGGACCGGAGATGAGGGCCAGAAGATCCCCCTCGGACTCCGGGTCCGGCTCGAAAAGAACAGCGTAGTAGCTGATGGGACGCCGTACCGCATTGGGAAATATCGAATGAAATTCCCGGGGTTTGGTCAGGAAAAGCTGATTCCCCGTAATGGTATAGGTGGAACGGTTCAGAAGAAAAGCGCCGCAGCCTTCGATAAAAAAATGAACTTCGTAATCTCCCGGATCATGGGCATGGTAGCGGCCATGCCAGGAGAGCTTATTCCCCCCCACCAGCTTATAAACATACACCGCATCTTTGATCCGCATGAAATAAAATATCAATAATAGATATGTTTCGTCAATATCACGCATGGATGAAAAACCCGGATCCCCTGTATAGTGAATTATAAGGCTTTTAGGGATCTGCCGCGGCGCCAGGCGCGGGAGGCCGGGGAGAGCTATTCCAGGAGGAGAGCGCCATGAAAACTGTATGCGGAATTGATCTGGGAACTCAAAGCTGTAAAGTCGTTGTCTACGATTATGAAAAGAAATGCGTTGCCGCCCGCGCCCAGACGCCGGTAGACATGATAGCCGAAAATGACGGCACTCGTGAACAAAAGGCCGAATGGTATGATGCGGCCCTAAAGGACTGTTTCGACAAAATTCCCGCCGGTATCCGGGAGACTATCGCCGCGATAGGCGTGTCCGGGCATCAGCACAGTCTGGTCCCCCTGGACGAGGCCGGCAAGCCGCTTTACAACGTAAAGCTCTGGTGCGACACCTCCACCGCCGCTGAATGTACTCAAATCACCGCCGCGGCAGGGGGGGAAGACAAGCTGATAGCTGAAACCGGGCTTCCCATGAGGCCGGGCTACACCGCCCCCAAAGTGCAGTGGCTCAAGAACCACAAACCGGAAGCCTTTGCCAAACTCAGGCACATCCTCCTCCCCCACGATTACATCAACTTCCTCCTTACCGGGGAGTACGCTGCCGAATACGGCGATGCTTCGGGCACTGCCCTTATGGATGTCCGAAAACGGGAATGGTCCGCCAAAATCGCAAATCTTATAGACCCGGCGGTCATCAACTATCTGCCGGAACTTATTTCCTCGGACCAAAGCGCCGGAAGGGTGTCCGCGGCGGCGGCCCGGCAGTTCGGCATTCCCCAGGGCGCAGTAGTGGCGGCAGGCGGCGGGGACAACATGATGGGCGCCATAGGTACCGGCACGGTCCGGGACGGGTCCCTCACCATGAGCCTTGGGACATCCGGGACCCTCTTTGGTTTCTCCGGCAAGCCGGTAGTGGACCCCACGGGGAACCTTGCGGCTTTCTGTTCTTCCACCAACGGCTGGCTGCCTCTGCTCTGTACCATGAACTGCACTGTTGCAAGCGAAGAATTCCGGGCCCTTTTGGGTCTGGGCGTCAAGGAGTTCGACGGCGAAGCGGCCAAAGCCCCCATAGGCGCCGACGGCCTGGTGGTCCTCCCCTTCTTCAACGGGGAACGTACCCCGAACCTTCCCAATGGACGGGCCAGCCTCAACGGGGCCACCAGCGCCAACTTCAAGCGGGAAAATCTGGCCCGGGCGGCCTTGGAGGCGGCGATATTCGGGATGCGCATAGGGCTTGAGGGCTTTAACGAGTTGGGATACCAGGCTAAAGAGATCCGGCTGACCGGCGGCGGCGCAAAAAGCCCCCTGTGGCAGAACATAGCCGCCAACGTGATGAACCTGCCGGTGCGCATCCCCTCGAGCGAAGAAGCCGCGGCTATGGGCGCTTCCATACAGGCGCTGTGGGTCCTTGAAAAGCAGACCGGTCCCGGCGCTTCGATAGAATCCCTGGTGGACGCCCACGTAGCCCTTGAGGGAGGGATCACGGTCAACCCCGATCCCGCATCGGCGGCGGCTTATGATAAGGCCTACGCCGATTATTCACGGTATCTTGAGGCGTTAAGTCCTCTCTATAAATAGGCCCGCTCAAAGCGGACCCATCATCAAGTAACTGATTCTTGGAGGTAAGAAAAATGGCGGATTATTTTGTGGGAAGCAAAGAGTACTTCCCCGGTATCGGCAAGATCAAGTATGAAGGCCCAAAAAGCGACAATCCTTTAGCGTTCAAGTATTACGACGCGGAAAAACTGGTAGGCGGCAAGAAGATGAAGGATCACCTTCGTTTCGCCGTGGCCTACTGGCATAGTTTCTGCGCCGATGGTACGGACCCCTTTGGCGCCGCCACCCATCCCCACCCCTGGATTACGGACGCAAAAAGTCCCATTGAAGCGGCGGAACACAAGGTGGACGCGGCGTTCGAGTTCTTCACCAAGCTGGGGGCTGAATTCTACGCTTTCCATGACCGGGACATGGCCCCTGAAGGCGGCACTCCTGCGGAAAGCGAGAAGAACCTGCGGGCCATAACCGCCCGGGCAAAGGAACGCCAGCAGGCTACGGGGGTCAAGCTCCTTTGGGGGACTGCGAACCTCTTTACCCATCCGCGGTTCATGAACGGCGCGGCTACCAATCCGGAATTCGCCGTTCTCGCTCTGGCGGCCAACCAGGTTAAAGCCGCCATCGATGCCACGATAGAGCTGGGCGGCGAAGGCTATACCTTTTGGGGCGGACGGGAAGGCTACATGAGTCTGCTCAACACCGACCTCAAGCGGGAAAAAGATCACCTGGCCAGATTCCTCATCGCCGCCCGGGATTACGCCCGCGCCCAGGGCTTTAAAGGGGCCTTCTACATCGAACCCAAGCCAATGGAACCCACCAAACACCAATACGACTACGACACGGAAACCGTCATCGGCTTCCTGCGCTACTACGGCCTGGACAAGGACTTCCGCCTGAACATCGAAGCCAACCACGCCGAGCTTGCCGGCCACGACTTTTACCACGAACTGGAAACCGCCGCCGCCGCCGGGCTTTTTGGTTCCGTGGATGCCAACCGCGGCGATTCCCGGAACGGCTGGGACACGGATCAGTTCCCCAACAGCTATTACGAAACCACCCTGGCCATGTATGCCATTCTGAGAGCCGGCGGCTTTACCACCGGGGGCCTCAATTTTGACGCCAAGATTCGCCGCAACTCGGTGGACCCTGCGGATCTCTTTGAAGCCCACATAGGCGGCATGGACGCTTTTGCGGCGGGTCTTGAAGCCGCCCACCGGCTCATCGCCGGCGGCAAGCTGGCGGACTTTGTGAAGAACCGCTACGCCTCCTACGACTCCGGCGAGGGCGCTAAATTCGAGAAGGGAGAACTATCGCTGGAAGACCTGGCGAAGCTGGGCGGCGATTACGGCGCATTCGGCATCACGAGCGGCAAGCAGGAGCGGCTTGAGAACATCCTGAATCAGTATTTGCTGGGTTTGTAACAGTCTCCTAACCCGCAGATTCAGGTAACGATACTTGTTCTGCGGGTATTCGCAAATATTACCCCGCAGTTCAGCTTATATACCGTGAGGTCGGATGAAATTTAAAGGTCTGTGAATTAACGCTAATTTCCACAATCCGGCTCTCCGGGCATAAAGGCGTTTGCGGCCCGGTAACACAGGCCGCCGAAAC
>JAISOQ010000033.1 GCA_031275515.1 Treponema sp.
CTAAGGGCCCCGGCATACGGGATTCAAAGCATCGTCAGGGTTTTTGCCGCTGCACATACCGGTGAATCCGGCGGGTAAGATACGCTCACGCTAATTCAAGGGTTACCACCGACTTGGCAGGCAGAACCGCATTCAATATCTGACCAGACAGGGAAATCCCGGTAAATTCTTTGAGAGCAACGTTATCCTCCCTGGCAAAAGTGTTGTGATCCTGTATATGTTCCGCCGTAACAATTTTTCCGCGTACTTGTATTGAGGGGCTTAAAATATAGCCGTGTAATTCTATCTTCACCGGCTGCTCTCTTTCGGTGTCAATATTGGTAAGGGATATGTGAATTTTTCCATCCTTATCCATAGATGCGCTGGAACTCACTGACGGAATTCCGTTTACCGTCTCGCTATCCACAGATACAGGCAGTTTTACTGCGTCATGATGAACCTTGTACATATCAAACACATGATAGGTAGGCGTACATATCATTTTTGTTCCTTCGGTAAGAATAACCGACTGCAGTACATTGATAGTCTGAGCAATGTTCGCCATCCGTATCCGTTCCGCATAATTATTAAAAATATTGAAGTGTATCCCTGCCACCAGGGCGTCCCGGAGGGTATTCTGCTGATAGAGAAAGCCGGGATTTGTCCCTTTTTCCACATCAAACCACGTACCCCATTCATCCACCACAAGCCCTGCCTCTTTTCCAGGATCGTATTCATCCATGATGGCCCCATGTTTATGGACCAATTCATCCATAACATAGGCTTTTTCCATGGTCTCAAACCATTTTTTCTCGTCAAATTCGACGGCGGAACCCTTTTTAGTCCATTCGCCGGGTATGGTATAGTAATGAAGGGACAGCCCTTGAAGCATCCCACCGGAATTTTTTACATAAGCCTTTTCCATCAAAACCTTAGTCCAATGATAATCGGCGCTGTTTGGCCCGCAGGCGATTTTATATAAGCTGCTTTTTCCGTAATTCCGGGCGTATACTGCGTACCGGCGGAAATTATCCGCATAGAACTCCGCCGTCATATTGCCGCCGCAGCCCCAGTTTTCATTACCGATACCCCAATAGCGCACATTCCACGGTTCCGATCTGCCGTTTTTCCGGCGCAGATCCGCCATAGGACTTACGCCGTCAAAGTTGCAATACTCAACCCATTGGGAAAGTTCCTGTACAGTACCGCTCCCCACATTACCGCAGATATAGGGTTCACAGCCCAGTTGTTCACAGAGGTCCAAAAACTCATGGGTGCCAAAACTGTTGTCCTCGGTAACCCCGCCCCAATGGGTGTTGACCATCCTGGGCCGTTCCTCCCGGGGGCCGATGCCGTCCCTCCAGTGGTATTCGTCGGCAAAGCAGCCGCCGGGCCAGCGGAGGTTGGGGATTTTGATGCGCCGCAGGGCCGCAGTCACATCGTTCCTGATGCCCCGGGTGTTGGGTATGGACGCCGCAGCTTCCGGGTCGTTCCCCACCCAATAGCCGCCGTAAATGCAGCGCCCCAAGTGTTCCGAAAAGTGGCCGTAAATGTGGCGGCTGATTTTTACATCCCCGTCCCGCTCTTTTACTACGATTCTGTTCATCATTATGCTCCTGTCATTTTGTTGTTACATAAATCCGGCCTTACCGGTTGATCCATACCCTCATTTCCCCGCCGCCCCGGTTGGCCCAGGCGTAGTAGGGAATGAACTTGAGTTCCCGGTCTTCGTATTCCTTCTCCGCCCGGCTCCGGTAGAGGGCATCGTCCTGCCAGTCCTTTTCCCTTTTCCCGGTAAAGGAGATGACGCAGACCCCTTCCAGGAGCTCCTTCTCGTAGTTCACCTTGAATTCATGAGGCGTTCCCGTATGAAGTTTGAACAGCTCCGTGCCGTTGTCCTTTTCCTCGAGGCAGTACACCAGGGGGCCCCGCATCAGGGCTGCCTTTCCTTGGTTGTCCCTCACATGGGGGTTAGTCTCCATAAGATTTACCGGCATATCCAGGGAAAGGCGCAATTTGTCCCCCTCCTGCCATTCACGGTTGAGCAGGGCATAGCCGTCCCGCAGGGTATAGGCCGCATCACTGCCGTTAAGTTTCAGGCTGAAGGATCCGCACCAGGAGGGGATCCGCAGGCCATAGGTAAAGGCGGTTTTCCTCTCCGGTACGAGGCTGATGTCAACCTGTCCTTCCCAGGGATACCTGGTTTCAATCTTTATTTTAAGGTTCCCGCCGGCCAGGGAAAACCGCGCCTCGCTTCCCAAGTAGAGATGGGTATACACCGCGTCAGCATTTGCCGAGTGGACATAGGCTCCCAGGGAAGCAATGATCCGGGCCAGGTTAGGGGGACAGCAGGCGCAGCCGAACCATTTTTGCCGCTCGATCTTGACGTGCCCCATCCTGCGATCTTTCAGGCTTGCCTGGGGCAGGGCTTCCAGAGGGTTCACGTAGAAGAAGGATTCCCCGTCCAGGGCCATGCCGCTGATAATACTGTTGAAAAGGGTTTTTTCCACCACGTCGGTATACTCGGCCCGGGGTTCTATGGAGGCCATCCGGCGGGCGAAGAAGGCCAGAGCAATGGCGGCGCAGGTTTCCGCGTAAACCGTGTCGTTGGGGAGATCGTAGTCGTAGGAAAAAGCCTCCCCGTATGCGGACTGCCCAATGGCCCCGGTAATGTACATCTGCTTTTTGGTGATATTTGCATAGAGGGCCTTGCACACGCCAAGGAGTTCCTGATCCCCCGTAAGCCGGGCCGCGTCGGCCATGCCGGAGTAGAGGTACGCCGCCCGGACCGCGTGTCCCTCCGCTGCGGTTTGTTCCCTTACCGGTTTTCCCGCCTGGTAGTATTGGTACTTTATATAACTGTCCTGCCAGTAGAAGGCATTGCCGTTCCTCCTGGTTTCTTCTTCAAAGTAGAGGGGCGGCTGTCCCCGCTGATCGATAAAATATTTGGCAAGTTTGAGGTGCTTTTCATCCCTGGTAATGGCGTAAAGCCGGATCAAGGCCATCTCCGCTATCTCATGGCCGGGATACCCGTGAAGCTTTTCCTCTTCCGCTCCGATATGGGCGTCCACGCAGTCCACATAACGGATCATGGCGTCCAGGAGTTTCCGCTTTCCCGCAGCCTCGTAATAGGCCGCCGCCGCTTCGATGAAATGCCCCATGCAGTAAAGCTCGTGGTGATCCTTGAGGTTGGTAAACCGCTTCTCCAGGCCGTTGATGATATAGCAGGTATTCAGATAACCGTCTTCCTGCTGGGCGTTGCAGATGATGTCAATGGTTTCGTCCAGGGTTTGCTCCAGGTCCCTGTCGGGATGCCAGGCCAGGGAATAAGCCGCCGCCTCTATCCACTTGGCAAGATCGCTATCCTGAAACACCATACCCCCAAAGCCAATGTCCCGGGGAACCCCGTAGTCCAGTTCCGGGTGGGTCAGCTCTGCGGCAAGCTTAAAATTTCTGATGCAGTAACTTGGCTCCGCGCCGGGAACCTTGTCGTTCAGGGCTTTCCACTGGTAAGGGAGCACCTTGGTCCGTACCCGTTCCATGAAAGGACTCCAAAACAGATCATTAACCGCCACCTGATTCAACGAAAGATAGGTGGTAACGCGTGATTTATCCATGAAACCGTCACTTCCTCACAAAAAATTGTTAGATCCAGAGGCTGTCCCAATGCTTCAGTTTTGGAAAAGCCCCTCTAGTAGACACGATAGTTACCGCTCAAGATGAGCAGGGAAAAGAAATACAGGCAGTTATCATAATAACGCCGGGGGCCGGTCCGGGGCGGGGTTTCCCAGAAAAGACGGACCGCTTTTTTCGCGCCGGCTTCATCCTTGGCGCTCATACCTGCCGCCTTCAAAACCGCCGGAGCCGCCGCCGCATTGGCCGCAATCAGCCCAACAGGATGCAGGGCCTTTTCCTCTAAAGGCTGCCCGTCAATGGCGTAGCGGCGCAGATCCGCCGGATCCTTATCCGCGAAGAAAGCGAGAAGCCGGGCGGCTGCCTGTGAAAGCGGTTCCGCCGGGCCGTTCCAGAGGGCGTCAAGGCCGATGTTCAGGGCAACACGGTAAGCATCGCTATAAAAGTCGCCATGATCGGCAGGCGGGCCCTTGTCATTGGGCTTCCCGTCATAAAAGGCATATTCCGGGGCGAGTCCTGTTACCGGGTGGCAGGAAAGGGCGGTATATTTCCGGCTTGCTTCTGCGGCATTTTTCCAGAAGGGCCGGTCTATGGCGGGACCTCTTTCCGCAAAGATTTCATAAAAATGCGGCAAATGGTACGAAGGATCGGAAAAATCACAATCCGGCACAAAGCGGATAAGATAATTGGAAGCGTCCCACATAGGCCGCGCTGAAGGATCGTCGCCGGCACGATGCCCCTGATGGAGGCAGGAATCAAGCAGGCGCTGCGCCTCCCCTGAATAGTTAAATATACCCTCTCCATCCCCCCACCGGGCCGAAGCGAACATCAGCGCCATAGCAAAGTATTCCTCACCGTCAGGCGCGGGCCCCCAGG
>JAISOQ010000056.1 GCA_031275515.1 Treponema sp.
TGCCAATAAAACCGCGGTTTTTGTCATTTTCATAAAAAACCTCCAAACTATTTTTGTGACTGTTAAAACATTGCTTTGTTCAGAAAAAAAGTACAATGCCTTATATCAGTCAACATTAATTATATGTAGAAATATAGTTCCCAGTATATAAAAAAACAATATCCGTTCTAAAAAAATTACCGTTTTTCTTTAAAAACGCCAAACCGAGCCGCGGCTGGCCGGCCGGCTGGCAGGACGGACAGCGGCGCAGAATGTTTCCGCCGCCGCCCAGCCCTATTTTCGCTTTTTCCAGCGTATGTAGACCTGACGGCCCGAACCATTGGCCTGGGGACGTTCCTCCGTCTCGAACTGGGAAACGGCCCGGAAGAGGTCGCCCAGCTTGCGGAAGCCGTAGTTCCGGGGATCGAACTCGCTGGACTGGTTGTTGATCTTCTGGCCCACGGCGCCTAGGTAGGCCCAGCCGGATTCGTCCGCCAGGTCGTCCACCGCATCGCGGAGCAGTTTAAGGAGCTTGCGGTCTACCTTGAATTCCCTGCGCGCCTTGGATGCGGGCCGGGTGTCGTCTTCGTCAGTTTCTTCCTGGACAGCCAGGAGGATTTCGGTATAGATAAATTTATCGCAGGCCGAAACAAAGGCACGGGGGGTTTTTTTCTCCCCAAAACCGTAAACCGTAAGACCGCTTTCCCGCAGGCGCGCCGCCAGGCGGGTAAAATCGGAATCGCTGGAAACGATGCAGAAGCCGTCGAGCTTCCCGCTGTAGAGCAGGTCCATAGCGTCGATGATCATGGCCGAATCTGTGGCGTTTTTGCCGGAAGTATAGGAAAACTGCTGAATAGGCTGAATGGCGTATTCCAGAAGCCGGTCTTTCCAGGACCGCAGATTAGTGCTGGTCCAGTCGCCGTAGATACGCTTGACGCTGGAGACGCCGTATTTGGCTACTTCTCCCAGGAGCCCCTCGATGATGGCCGGCTGGGTGTTGTCCGCGTCGATGAGAACCGCAAGTTTGGCCTGGCTCATCTCCGGGACCGAATGGGGAAAAGGATCTGAAAACTGATTTGAAACCGGAAATAAAGGCATTTTATTCTCCAAAAATCGATTGTTTTATCCGCCGCAAAAGGCTGATTTTTCCCAAAGGCAGGCGTATTTCATTCCCCTCGGGCAGCGTTTTGAACGCCAGGACGGTTTCGCCGCCCCGCTTTTCCAGGGCCTCGGGAATGCCCATAAGACGGATGGATTCGCCTTCCGGGTTTACCCAGAGGACTTCCACCGGGGATTTAAGGGCAAGCGCCTGTTTTGCCACCATGGTCTTTCCCACATAATCAAGATTGCGGGCTTCCATCTTTTCGCTGCGCACCGCGCCGCCCGCCAACTGCGACTCGCTGAGGATGAGCCGCCGGTCTATACGAAAGGCAAGTTCGTCCGTCTCGGCCCGGGAAAGGCCGCGTTTCCCCAGGGCCTGGCGGAATCGCTCCTGGTATTCCTGGGCGTCCCGGAGGCCTGGCGGGGAACCTCCGGCGGCCCATTCCCGGACCGCGCCCGCTGTCTGCCCGAACTGCCGGAAACCGGGGGCCGGAACCGGAAACACGGGCGCGGTCTTGAGGAGAGGATAAGGCGACGAACCCCGGACCGGCGCGCCCCGGAAGGCAAGGGCGGTCCCGTCTTTCCGCCGGGGATGAATCCAGGACTCCGCCAGAGCATCCCCCGCCGGAAGGGGTGGCCGGGATATGATGTCCACCCCCGCCTTTTGCAGGCTCTGAAGGACTTCACTCATCCCCTGGGGGGCGTGTCCTGATGAGTCATAGGCTGAACAGGACAGAAGGTACACCCCCGGCGCAAGGGACCGGGCGATCAGGGACGCCAGGGTATCGGTCTGGGCCAGGTAACGCCGGTTCTCGGATAGGACCAGCACGGTTCCCTGATGGAGCGCAACATCTGTATACCGGGTTCCCCAATCATGCAGCGTCCATTTAAGGCTCTGGTCCACAGTCTTTCCTGAAAGCCGCTCCAGATGCCCTGTCATGGCGTCGGCGTCAAGCCCAAAATCGAATCCCCGGACCACCGATTCTCTGGTCAGCTCGAACCGGACTGCGGTCCCCGCCTCCCGTATCGAGCAAAAGGCGGCTAGGATCAGGGCGTCGGCAAAGGGGATCTCCGGGTAGAGGATACAGGAAAACGCCGTGTCCAGGGCGATTACCGGGCCGGAAACTTCGCCCGGGGCGGGGACCGGGACAAGACGCCAGAAATCCGTACCGGCCTCTGTCCCGGAGAGAGCGCCGCCGCCACATACCGGCGCTATAAGACCGGCGGTTTCCAGCGCGTCAAGGAAAGCGCCGGCGCCCGCCGCCCCTATAGTCAGGGGGATCATCCCGACTTCGCCCCACCGGGGATTCCCGGCTTCGTCCCGTTCAAGAATCTCCACCAGGCGTTTAAGGGTGGACAGGGGGTAGGCCTGCCCTTCCTCCAAAGCGCCGATAAAGCGGTGAACAAACAGGGCCAGCTTTTGGGTTCTGCCCCGGTGCGGATACCGGGTTATAGGATCCGGATCATGGCAATAGCTGTAGATTCCTCCGGCCCAGTATTCCTTTCTTTCCAGGGGAGACAGGTCCCTGAAAAAAGTGAGCCGCCGGGCATCCGTGTTCAGACGGTCTCCCTCGAAGGAAAAGAGGCTCATGTTATGCAGACCGCCTATAAGACGCTCAATATTTAATGAAGGGAACAGCCGCTTCCCTTCATCCAGCGTCTTTTTCCGCAATCTCCCTTCGCCCCTGAAAAATTCGTCCTGGTCGAACAAAAAGGCGAACAGTCCGGCAAGGATACGATCATCCAGGGCAGAAACCGCTTCCGCCGCGTCCGGCTGAACCGGAAACGATGGCAGCAGAGCGCTCATATCCGTTACAAAGGGGGAAAGCACCGGCTCCAGGACGGGATTCAGGGACAGGCGGTACACCCCGTCCTCCCGGAAGCGGTAAACGATGAGCCGTTCCTCCAGGTTAAGGAGCATCCCGTGTATGTCCAGGTAGGAATATTCCCCGGCGAAGAAGCTTTCCAGTTCCCCCGGCGCAGGTTCTCCCAGGGCAGCAATGGCGGCGATGATGCGGCGATCCGCATTGTCAATATACGCGGCGATGATCTCCCGAATTTCCCGGCGGGACAAAAAGGACACAAGGTCTTCCATTAAGTGATGTTTATTGAAAGGGGTCTTGATGTTGCCAAAAATGTTCCGCATCAGGTCGAAATACGCGTTATCCGGCAGGGTGAGGAGGGCTGCCTTCCATTCATCTTCTGTCCGAAAGGGCATCCGTTTCATGATGAAAGACTAATCCCGGTCATTATCGGCGTTTCCAGTTCTTCAAGAGTCCAATGCTGAATAAAATACTTGTACCCCTGTTCGGTCAGGAACTTTTGGCGGTTCGCCGCGAAGTCTTCCTCCACAGTGTACCGGGAAACCACGGTATAAAAGTAGGAGTTCCTCTTTTCTCCTTTGGGCCGCAGGATACGCCCCAGCCGCTGGGCTTCTTCCTGACGGGACCCGAAAGACCCGGATACCTGGATGGCCATAGAAGCGTCCGGCAGATCTATGGCAAAGTTCGCCACTTTGGATACCACGATGACCCGTATCTCTCCCCGTTTAAAAGCGCCGTAAATCCGTTCCCGTTCCGCATTGGGAGTCTTCCCGGTAATGATAGGGGACTTGAGGGCTTTCGCAAGGGATTCGAGCTGGCCGATGTACTGGCCTATTACCAGGATGTAATCTTCCGGATGATTTTCCACAAGCTGCCTGACCGCCGTCTCCTTAAAGGGGTTCTCGCTGGCTATACGGTACTTTTCCCGGGGAGAGGCCACTGCATAGGGTATCTTCAAATTTTCCGGCATGTCCAGGCGTATCTCCGTACAGACGGCGCAGGCGATCCACCCCTTCTGTTCCAGGTCCTTCCAGGGTACGTCGTAACGCTTGGGTCCCACCAGGCTAAACACCGCATCCTCCGCGCCATCCTCCCTGATCAGGGTGGCGGTAAGGCCCAGGCGTCTGACCGCCTGCAATTCCGCAGTCACCCGGAACACCGGCGCCGGGAGAAGGTGAACCTCGTCGTAGATGATGAGGCCCCAGGGCCGTTCCCGAAAGAGCTTGAAATGCGGGAAATCCCCGTCCCTTAAAGGCCGCCATGTGAGAATCTGGTAGGTAGCCACTGTAACCGGCGCCACGGCCTTGGAGTCACCGGTATACTCGGCGATTCTATCGGGCGTCAAATCAGTCTTATCCAGAAGCTCATTTATCCACTGATGAACCGCCGCTACGTTGGTGGTCAACACCAAGGTATTGGTCTTGAGGAGAGACATGACGACCATCCCCACCATTGTTTTTCCTGAACCACAAGGCAGAGTTACCACCCCATAACCCGCGCCCGGCCTGCCGTCCCCCAGCACAGACCGGGCGGCCTCAAGCTGGTAGTCCCGGGGCCTGAAAGGAAGCCCCGCGCCGCTTATCTCCCTAAGGGATATCTCCAGCTTTTCCCCGGGAATCAGGGGGGCCATGTCCTGTACGGGCCATCCCAGTCTGATAAGTTCCCGTTTGACGATACCCCGGTCGGTCAGACGCAGCCTGAACCCCAGCTCTGTCTTTTCCAGGTACTTGTCCAGGACTTTGGCGGCCCCTATTTCCGCCTGGAGGGCGGGGTCCTCGGCAGCCAGGAAAAGCTCATCCGGCAAGTCCGCCGGCACATCCGCAGTCTTTCCGGCGGCAAGCTGGGCTCCGGAAACCATGCGTATCTTCCCATACCGGGACATGGTATCCGAAAAGCCTTCGATGATTCCCGGCGGAATGGGGTAACGGGTGTAAGTTTCCAGCACGGCGGCAATGTCCGGCGGGGTCATCCCTGCGCCGGCGGCGTTCCACAGGGAAAGAGGGGTGATCCTGAAAGTATGTATATGTTCCGGAGACTTTTCCAATTCCGCAAAGGGTAGAATAGCGGCCCGAGCATTCTCCGCCCCTGGGGCATGAACATCAAGGAGCAATGTTTTATCACTTTGCACAATCAAGGGGTTTGCCGGATCAGGGATCATATTTCAGTAATTATAGATGAAATTGATGGGCATTAAAAGGGGACGGGCCTATTTAACGGCAATTTACTAACCTTTCACAATATATACCTAAAAAAATTAGCGCCATTGAACAGGCAAAAACAGCCTAAACCCCTTTATCCCCGGCGCAGCTTTCTCCAAACTGCCAGATCCGGGGCTTGAAACCCGCAGGAACTTCAATATCCACAGTCTCCCCTGATGGAACTATAACATAAAAACCGGTCTTCTCCGCATAGGCTGTTACTTCCTGGTCGATTACCGCCCCGGCAACTGCCCCCAGATACTTCCGCTTGTCCTGTTGTTCATCCGCAACCCGGCGCAGTATTCCCATCCGTTTCACATGGTCCTGCACATCTTCTGTCCTCAAATGGGTCTTTACCTCCACTGCCAGAACATACTCCCCGTTTTCAAGAAGTACGTCTATTTCAGCCAGTCTTTGTTTATTAGGGTCTTTCAGTTCATGATTCCGGGAACTTCGGGTGAAACTGAATCCCAGCTCCTCAAACTTTTCATGGAGTTTTGGAGACATAAGATTCTCTATCACTTCCCCCAGCCGGCTGCCCAACCTTCCAATCTTTTTATCGGTCTCTTTCATTTGCAGGGCGGTCTCTTTCATCCACCGGTCAGTCTCCGCTCCCATTTCTTTGAGCATCCGCTCTGTTTCTTTCTGCTGCCGGGCGTTCTCCTGAAACATAGCCCAGACTTCCTCGAAAGTGACCCTCTTGGGGGGCTCGCGCACCTGTACGTCCTCCTTATCTTCCATAGCTTTACCTCTATTTCAAAATATACGTGGTTTAGGAAAAAGCGGCAACCGTTCCTCAATTAATCGAGCTGGGCGGGTTTTCCAACGGTCTGTCTAATACTTCCTGCTTAATTTAAGATATGCAGGCCATCAAAATTCCGGCCCTGATAGAAAGGCGCGCCTTACATTTCAAGTTCCATCTGCCCGTTTTCCAGGTCCTCCCGGTTCCGGCCTTTCTGGGGAAAAAATTCCCTATGCCAGAGGAGGGCGGCGGCTATAGACCGGGCTACCGGTAACACCTGGGAATCGGTGTAGTGGTCGTAATCGAACCGGGCATGGGGCAAAGAGGCTGGTTCCGGGCCGTTTACCGTCCAGACGAATTCTACCGTTCCCCGGCGGCCCTTCCAGCCCAGAGCCCTGGCGGCCTTTACCTGGGGCGGCGTGGAAGAAGTATAGGTTTCCGGGGGCCGGGAAAGCCGTTTCCGGTAGATTAGTTCCTCGTCCAGCTTCCCGGATCGGAGTTCCTTCAAAATAACGGAAACCTTCTGCCGCAGATCCTCTTCGCCGGCATCGGAAAACACCAGTTCCAAAAGTTCCAATTGAACCCGCCGGGCCAGGGGCGTAACGTCGCTCCGTACCGCCTCCATGCCCTTCACCTCCACTTCGGAGGTCCCGTCTTTCTTTAGAAGGAAGCCTCCATAACCTTTGGCCCGGCCCCGGGCGGCCTCCCCCTTTTCGTGAAGGGCGCGCAGGGGCGGTATCAGGAAACGGCGGTAGGCTTTCTCGAACCTCATCTCCAGGAAGGATTCAAGACGGTATTCCTCCAGGACCCGTTCCGTCAGGAAACGGTTCAGCTCTCCAGCCAGGTTCCCGCAGAGGGAGACGAAATCGCCATACTCCGCGCTATCCGAAAGGCCGGTCTCCACAAAGAGGGAATCCGTGTCCCCGTAGAGTACCTGGCAGCCTTTATCGGTAAACCAGTCCCGGGAGGTGAGGAGCCATTTCCGGGCAAAGGAGGTGATGGCCCCGGCCAATTCGGTACGGGCATACCGGCAGGCCCCAGTCCCCAGGACGCCGTAAAAGCTGTTCATGAGGATCTTATACACATAGGCGGCGGTATCGTCCCCAGCGTCCAGAGCCTTCCGCCGTGCGGCGAAGTATCCGGCGATTAGGGAGGGCAGGACCCCCGGCGTCCGGGAAAAAACCGCTCCGTTGGGGGCTGTAATGACCTCTTGGGGGGAGTCCGCCGGAACGCGGGCATGGGAGAGGGGGTCCACGTTAAAGGTTCGTATGATGGTGGGGTAAAGGCTGCGGAAGTCGAAGACCGCCACATTGCGGAAAAAACCCGGCAGGGGATCCAGCACGGTCCCGCCGGCGGCGCCGGAAACCTCCCGGTTCCGGAAAAGGTCCGGCGCTATTCCTTTCCTGTGGAGTTCCATTCCGTAGACGCGCTCGAAACTGACCACGCTGGTCCAGGCTTTATCCAGGGAAACCCCGGTCAGGGCGGCCCGTTCCATGGTCAGCCGGAAAAGGCCGGTCCTTTGCAATATGCGCGGCACAAGTTCCGCGTCCCGGTAACAATAGTTCCCAAAAGCCGCCGGGTCTTCCGCATAAAGACGGTTCAGTTCCGCAATCTTGTCCGTCCCTGCGGAACTTACAAGTTTCCCCTCCCCCAACACTCTCCGGGAAACCGCTTCCAGGCTGAAATCGGAAGACCCGCCGCCATCCCCCCGCCGCGGGCCGGAACGGACGATACGCAGGGCGTCGATTACCTGCCGTCCCGGAACCAGAGCCGCCGCCGACCGCCGGGTCCCGTCCCGGTAGAAAGCGCCGGCGTCATCCCGGGAAACCGCTGCGGAACCGCCGCTCCCGGAGAAAAACTTCGCCTCGTCCCTGCCCCGTCCCAAGGCAAACGGTATCCCTAGGCTCCCGCAGCGCTTCGCTAAAATGGGAAAATCAAAATCCAGAAAATTCCAGCCGGTGAGTACATCGGGATCAACCGCCCGGATGTCCTCAAAGAAGGCCCACAGCATGGATCGTTCATCGTGATGAAAAACGACCCTCCCGGAGGGCGGAAGCGCCTGCTTTCCGGGAAGGACCACCCGCACGCAAGAACGGTTTACCTTGGGACCGCCGCCCGGCGGAGCGTACATGCCGTCAATGCCGGGGCTTCCTCCATGCCCGGCCAGCAGGACCGCATCGGTGAAAACCGTCCCTACAGCCCGGAGAGCCCCTGAATTGGTATCGGTTTCAATGTCGATAGACGCGATGCGGAGGGGAACAGGGACCGCCGCCGGCGATTCCGGTTCGGCAGGTTCAGGGGGCCGTATCTGCGGATTGGGGAACACCATATCCACAATCCGCCCTGGCCGGGAAGGCCCCCGGATTTCCAAAGGCCCCCGTATTGCCCGCTCGGTGAGGAAAGCCTCCGGCGGCTTCAGGTTCCCGTCCGGGCTGGAAACGCCGGCGGCTTCCAGGGCCTCCAAAGCAATGGAGCGGTCCCGGTACCGGGGGAAACGGAGACGGGCCAGAAAACCGCTCCCGGAGAAAGGCTCCAGACAGGGAGGCTCAACCCTGTAGGTTAGGCCGGCGGGCAGGACGGCGCGCTGGGAAAGGGCGTCATGGGGGATGTGGAAGGAAGGCCGCCACCGGGACTCCATAGCGGCGAAGGACCGTCCGTCGGCCAGACGGCCCGTAAGGTAGAGCCGGTCCTGGTGGAAATCCGCATAAGCGTGAACCAGGAAACCAGAAAGGAAGGGAAGGCCGCCGCTTTCCGCCGTAGTCGAAGTATCTTCATTATAAAAAAAAGTCCGGGGGCTCGGCTGGCGCAAATTACTCAGGACCCGCGTATCGAAGAATCTCCCGATACAGCCTGCTTTCCGCCGGAACGAAGGATCCGTTCCAGCAATACCGCATAAACCGGCCGGGAACCCATCAGTTCCGAGGCGATAAAGGCGGAGAAGCTCACCAATACCAGGCCCCCCAGGTGGTTAAACCTGCCGGTCATCTCCAGGATAAGGACCACGGCGGTTACCGGGGCCTTGACCGCGCCGGTGAAGAAGGCGGCCATACCCAGGATCATGTAGTTAAGGCCCTGGCTGTCCGTGGCAAGCCCGGTCACAGCGAAGATCATCCCAAAACCGCGGCCCGTAAGGGCGCCGAGGGTCAACAGGGGGAGAAAAATGCCGCCGGCAGCTCCCGATCCATAGCACAGGGCGGTAAAAAGCAGCTTCCCCGCCAAAAGAAAGGAGATGAAACCAAAGCTCCGTTCTTCCGCCGGTAATCCCGCCGATAATGATTCAATCAGATCATGACCGCCGCCGGTTATGTCCCAAAAGAAGAAACCCAGGGGAACGGAGACCAGGAGCGGGATCAGCGGACGAACTATCGCGGGGATCCGCAGACGGTCATAGAGGTTCAGGGAACCGTAGAGGCTCCGCTTAAAGATGTCTCCCAAAAAGGCGCAGACAATCCCCAGCAGGACTATCAAGGGCAAATTTTCCAGAGGCAACACGCTTATATTTTGGAAATCAAAGACCGGTCCCTGGCCGAAAAAATACCCCGCTACGGTATCCGCAGCCATGGAAGCCCCCATGATGCAGGCGAGGAAAACAGGGGAGAACGAAGACTGGAGTTCCTCAAGTACAAAAAGTACTCCCGCAAGGGGGGCGTTGAAGGCCGCCGCCACTCCGGCGGCGGCGGCGGCGGTAATAAGGTATTTTCGTTCCCGGTGATTCCGTCTGAAAACCGTAAGCACCCCCTGGCTGATATAGGCCCCGATCTGAATGGAAGGACCTTCCCTTCCAAGGGAAAGACCGGCGCCCAATCCCAGTACCCCTGTGATGAATTTCAGCGGCAGGTCCGGCAGCCACTGGAGGTACAGGAGACGGAGCAAGGCCCCTTTCACCTGAGGTATACCGCTCCCCTTGATCATAGGCCGCATTTTAGAAGCCCAGCCCAAAAACAAGCCTGTCAGCATCAATCCCCCAATCCAGCCTGCGGTCCAGTACCAGGGAAGGCGGGGCAATGCCTCGTAAAGCCCGC
>JAISOQ010000071.1 GCA_031275515.1 Treponema sp.
CCCCCGTCAGGCGGCAGAAGACCACGCCCCTTCCCTCCAGTCCTCACTCCTCCTTCTTCTGCCGCAGTTCCGCCAACGCCTCAAGGCCGAAGATGTCCTTGGCCTCGAGTTCTTCGGTGATGGAGTTGGGGACCAGCATCATGGAGTTCCCCGCCTTGAGGCCCTCGTTCAAAATCGAGAGTATCTTGAGCTTCATGGCCGGTTCGTTCTTCGCGTAGAGGCTCGCCGCCGCCTCCAGTTTTTTGGCAATCTCAATTTCCGCCTCCGCCAGGAGTATGCGGCCCTTCTTTTCCCGTTCCGCCTGGGCCAGCCGGGAAAGGGAATCCTGGAGTTCTTCGGGGATCTGGATGTCGGTGATCTCGATGTGCTGTATGGTGAGCCCCCATTCGGTAGTCTTTCTGTCAACTTCCTCCTGAATCTGCTTTTGGATGACCTCTCCGTGTTCCAGGAAAGTGGAAAGGTCGTGGCTGGAAATGGCGTTCCTCAGGGCTGTTTTGGACGAAAGAACCACCGCGTCCTCGTAGTTTTCCACTTCCAGCACCGCTTTCTCCGGGTCCCAGACCAGCCAGAAACACAGGGCGTCCACGGTGACAGTCACCGAATCCTTGGTGAGGGTTTCCTGGGCGGAGAAGTCGGTCACCCGTATGCGGAGGTCCGCTACCTGGGCGATACGGTCCGCCAGGGGGATGAGGAAGAAGAGCCCCGGCCCCTTCACCCGATGGAAACGGCCAAACCGGAGTACGATGGCCCGTTCCCATTCGTCGAGTTTGCGGATTGAAGGGACGAACAGTACCAGTCCGGCCAGAATCGCGGAAAGGGCGGTGAGAACATCAGGATCAAAGAACCAGGGCCGGGGCAGGCGCTGGCCGACGGCGATCCCCGCGGCGCAGAGGAGCAGTACGAAAAGTTTTACCCTGATAAAGTCCCGTTTCTTTCCGCCGCGATGGACGTTCTTTACCAGGAGGCGCGAAGGCTCCCCGGCTTCACTCTGTTTGTTCCGCTTAATCAGGTTCATTTATCTTTTTCCTCCTCATTAAAAGCCCGGCTTCCGGGGAACGGGGCCGTTTGATTCCCGCGCCCATAATTTTTCACGAGGCTGACCAGGTCTTCCCCCGCTACTCCCAGAGCCTTCATGTCCTGGACGAAGCGGCCCAGCACTTCCTGGATCTTCCGGTTGAGCCTTTCCCCGGCGGAAGCCGCTTCCCCCAAAAGGGGCGCTTTATCCGACACATAGGTTCCGCTCCCCACCTGGGTTTCCAGAATACCCCGGATTTCCAGTTCTCCGTAGGCCTTGGCAATGGTGTTGGGATTGGTTTTCAGCTCCACCGCCAGGGAACGGATCGTTGGCAGCCGGTCGCCGGGCCGTATCCGCTCCGAAAGGATGGCGTATTCAATCTGCTGAATGATCTGCCGGTAAATCGGAATCCCGTTGCCCCCATCCAGGGAAAAACGCATGGCCGCGGCCTTTCGTGATTCCGGCTCCACGATTGTACTATTCATCTAGTACAATGCTAAGTAAACTCACTGCACTATGTCAAGGGGATTTTTCAAAAAATCGAATCTTTTTAATGTGACTCCGGCAGGGAGAAAAAGTCCGCTTACCCGAATGAGGCTTTCCCAATATTCCAGTTTTGGGAAAGCCCCGGTATCATTATCTTTTTTCTTCCAGGTCTTTACCGAATCTATCATTTATCTCTTCAAGCTCCGGCGTTGGCTCCCAAAACGCAACTTTGGTAATAGGGCTGGGACTTGCGTTCTTGATAACAAGTTTTGGAGGATCCTCTGCAAACATTTTGCATCCCCCTCAGGAAAAAAGCGCAAAGAACCAGGGAGAGTGTGAAACCGCAGACAGCGGCGGTTTGACGATACCTCATAAAACCCCCTGCGTACGTTTAAGAAGTTCCTGAAACGGCATAAGGACCCGCATAGAAACAAGATGACCTGTTGGCCGTCGTGAGTTCGATGAAATCCAAATGTCCGCGAATTAACGATGATTTCCACGCAAAAAACATGTTTGGATCATAATTCATGATTAAAATAGTAATAGATGTTTTCTTATTCGCCAATAGTTTTTTTTAATTCCCCTTATCCGCCCTCGTTCCAGCGCCCTGTCTTCCATAATCTTCCGGTTCCGGCAGCGTACCGGCACAGAGGCGGTCCGGCTTGTGGTGATTGCGGAGCATGGCCGCTCAGACTTTGTTGAGGGGTTTACAAAACAGGGACGCTTTTTATGGCGGCCAAATGCGTCCGGCTGCGTATATGCAGCCGGACGCATAAAAGGTTATCGCCCTCCGCTGGACTAATCGTTACTGATGTCGCCTATATTCAGGGCTATGCCGCTTATGGGTTGATTGGACACGGCCTTCGCAGCGTCAGGCTCAAGGAATTCAGAGAAAATCTGGTTCCAGTCGGAATCATAACCATAGACATGAAAGGTTACCGCTCCCCCCTCTTGGGCAGGTAGATTTATCGACCACGGAGCATTGGCGGATGGGGAATAAAGCATCACCGAATTTGTGAAGTTTTGGGCGGTAACCGCGGTTATCACTACCAGTGGTATGGGATTTCCGCCGTCGCTTATGGTGATGGTCCCGCTCAAGGCAGAGTAGGAGAGGCTTAGGGTTCCAAGTTCAACAAAACTCAGATCCTCCTTGTTTATCGGTACATCTTTCATCGCCACGATGAATCTTTCCTCATCCTCGGTCATCTGCATGAGTACATAGTAGAATGTAGATGTCGCCGATCCGTCGCCCAGAGCCGCCAGGAAGCCTTCGTCCCGGGGTATTGTAAAGGTTCCGTTAGCGCCGTCCAAGGTGACAGTATAGGACAGACCGCCGTTTATCCTTACCGAGTCAGTATCGGTGTGGTAAAACGCCGTTACCCCTATCCAGTACGGGGCGGGGGTTGGCACATCGCTAAAATTTACGGTCCCGTTTATACGGCCCACGCTGATGTCGCCTATGTCCAGGGCTATGCCGCTTATGGGTTTATTGGACACGGCCTTCGCAGCGTCAGGCGCAAAGGTTTTATAGAGAATCAAGTTCCCGGCATCGGAAGAATCATAGACGGACACATAAAAGGTTACTGCTCCCCCTTGCTGGATAGGTATATTTATCGACCACGGGGCATTGGCGGACGGGGAGTAAAGATACATATCGCCGATCCAGCGGCCCTCGGCGTCTGTCGCGGATATAGATACCAGTGGTATGGGATTTTCGCCGTCCCTTGCGGTGATGGTCCCGCTCAGGTTGACGGAGGCAAGGCTGGCTGTGCCAAGGCTGCCCGCCGATATGCCGGTCTTATTGGTCATATCCAGGCTGCTCTCCAGCCATATGGGAAAGGTATTGCCGTCTCCTTTAAGATCAACACTCAAGAGAAAAGTGACCGTTTGCGTCCCTGTTACCGCATTCCAGGAGCCGGGGTCGACATCATTTGCATACACCGGGATGGTCCACGCCAGGTTTTCCGCGCTGGTCCCGGTAACGCCGGAAAGGT
>JAISOQ010000089.1 GCA_031275515.1 Treponema sp.
AAGCCTCATGAACTCGTCTATTTTATTCATGTCTACGTCCCCCCTGACCAGAGAGAATAGTTTATAATGCTATCTTTGTCTATAGTTAACCGTCATTCTCATGACTAAAGCAGTATAAAGAAATGGCGTGCGGGGATGGAAGCGGTAATATCGAACTTGAAACGCGGGTTTGATATAGCCAGATGTAATTGGAGAGGCTGGAGACATTATAGACAAAAAGTATTCTGGAGCGTTATCGGTTATAACATTAGAGTTATGACCGCCGCCGTGATTGCTGCTACTTTATAGACAGACACTAATTATTCATTTTCTTTATTAAAAAATATAATTTTACTAAAAATGTTGATAGTAAAATAATATTCAATACTATTGAAACCGTTGGCCCCAATAACATAAAAATCATCTCAATTGTTGTTGATATAATAATAAACACGCCTATTATGAAAATGATTCTTAATTTATATTTTATACTATATTTTTTATCGTTCTTTAAGTTAATAATGTCATATATCAATAATGTTATTGTATCAACTATGAAAAATAACGACAATGAATGTATTAAAACATTTATCAAATAATATTTTTGGGAAATATAAATTGTAGTTGACCCATTAGCCTCTTCAGTTACGGTCGAAGTATATCCAAAAATATTTACCGCTTTATATTTTATAAAAATATAATTCAATATAATTATTACAGAAATAAAAAATATTTTTAAGATAATGTTTATGATAATTCTTTTTTTCTCTATATTCATTTTATAGACCACCTTTTTACGACATATTTATTTTAAATCATTTGTATTTTTTAGCAATATTCTTGGAGAATTTTATACATTATTTATTAAAAAATTTAGGGGGGTATTGCACATAACTACGAGTTAGCGTGAGTTCTTACGGCAGCCCCTCACCTCCCAGGGTCTTCCCGCGGAATTATAGGATGATACCGCGGTAGGGGCTTGCTAACCGCCAAACAGAGACCCAGGGGAGGGGAAAGGAGTGCATGTGGCTCTAAACTCATCCTTACTGAGGACTTCACCCTTTCAGGGGTTTAAAACACTGGATAAACGTCTCGAAATACCCAGGCAAGGGAGCGGTAATATCCAGGGAAAATCCGAGGGGATATTCCTCCTTAGTGATGATAAGCCGTGAAGCATGGAGCAAGAGCCGAGTAAGCCCCCTGGTTTTATGCAGCCCTTTGTTGAGGGCGAAATTACCGTATTTATCGTCCCCGAGGATCGGGTTTCCGATTTGGGCCAGATGTCGGCGGATCTGGTGCATACGGCCTGTACCCAGTTCAAGGGCAAGGAGCGAAAAATCCCGGTCTCCTGCAAGGAGCGTATACCCGGTCTCGGCCTGTTTCTGGGTTCCTCGAATCGCAAGACTGTACCTTATGGCGCCTGAATCTTTCGGCGGTCTGCCAGCGCAGACCGCCAGGTAGTGTTTGCGGATCCCTTGCTTCTTGGAAAACAAGGCGGAAAACCAGGCCGCGGCTTCCCGGTTTTTTGCCGCGAGGATAATACCTGAAGTATCCTTATCAAGCCGGTGAACCAACAGCGGCCTTGGGGACCAGGTTTCCCCGAGGATCCGGTCCAGGGACGCCCCTACCCGGGCTCCTCCCTGGACCGCAAGCCCTGCCGGTTTATTGAGGACGATGCAGCGTGCATTTTCAAAAAGTAGGGATATCTGTTTCAACCTTCTTTCCTGACCAGTGAGTCCCTGGATCCGCGCGCTATAAAGCGCTTGGGAAGGACCTAGGCACATCGGCCCTTCAGCAGTGCAGCCCATTGAACTCACCTTAAATTACCTTTCTTATGGGTCTTAAAATAGTCGAAACTTATACTATCATGATATTCAGAAATAATCCTGCCCGGATCATCCCCTATGGCAGGGGTATGGTTCTCCTGCTTGCCCTTGTTTCCCCGGTTGTATTATCCGCTTCACCCGTGGCGTCCCCCACCTGGGGCTTTTGCATCGATCCTCCTGAGGGGTACCAGCTCACGGGAGGCGACGGAAAGGACCGGTTCTCCTTTGGTTTCCTGGAAGAGGAAACCCAGCTTGATTTAGTGGTATATGCCGGCGCGCTCCAGCCTGACGGTTCCCGGTCAAAGAACCCCTATGCTTCGGTAGCGGTTTTGGCAGCGGATGTACAGCGGCGTTTGAACAGCCAAGGAGACCTCAAACCCTTTACCTATCGCAATAAACAGGCGATTCTCATGGAATTGCGGTTTTTAGGGATCAACGGCCTTTCCCAAGGATGGGCCCTCTGTATTGAACTTGCATCTCCAGAGCCAGCAGGAGAAAAGCCCCTGTTGCTTGCCTTGGCCTATGGACCGGTACAGAGGGGGAATATACCGGATGTCCATTTTTCCGCTTTGGATTCGATTGCTCCTACTCCCCAGGATCGGCTGGTTCCTGGTCCCATCACGGAGTATCACTATCCCCGAGGTATGCAGCGGCAGGTATCCTTGGCAGGCCTGCCGGTGGAGGCCCTCATATACGAGCATGACGCGGCTGCAGCCCAAGCCTTGGTGGATCGGGAATTCCGCATCCTCCGGCGATACAGCGCTTCACCCCAGTGGAAAGAAGCGTGGATTCGGTTTTATCGGGCCATTTACCGGGATTCCTTTGATCGCCTCGCCCATGCAGCGTTCATACTGGAACGGTTCTGGAATATTCCGGCATTGGAAGATCGGGACTTGGCAGAAAAGGCCCTGCATTGGGTACAGTCCTTTACCTATGAACGGGACCTTGGGGGCAGTGATTTTGTGAACCTGGTAAGCGCTGCGGTAGAGGGCAGGGGAGACTGCGACAGCCGGGCCTTACTGTGGGCCCTCATACTGGAACAGGCCAACATCCCCGCAGCAATCATGGTTTCTCCGCATTACAGTCACGCCATGGGCCTTGCGGATCTGCCGGGAACCGGCGCGCGGTTTACCCTGGAAGGCACGTCATGGCTTGTAGCGGAAACCACCAGTCCCGTATCCTTGGGCCGTATTAGCGCGCAGATGAGGGAGACCCGGTATTGGGTGGGAGTGGCCCTTGAATAGGAGTGAAAACGTAACCATGCAGGCATGAGCGAGCCACTGGTTAAGCAATAAGCCTCAGATACCAAAGGCCGAAAAAGAGACGGTATGACCGGGCGCGGCTATCCCTTTACCGCTCCGGCAGTAAGCCCTTTAATAAACTGTTTGCTCGCGACCAGGTAGAGGGCAATAACCGGAATGGCCGACAGGGTCAGGACGGCAAGGACCTTGGACCAGTCGGTCTGATACTGGCCGAAGAGCCGTGTTACCCCGAGCAGTACGGTTTTGGCCCGGTCATCGCTGATGAAGATAAGGGGAAACCACAGGTCGTTCCAGAAGGGGACCAGGTTGTAAATAGCCACGGTTGCAATAGCCGGCCGTAACAGCGGGGCGATGATCCGGAGAAAGATGCCGAACCGTCCGGCCCCGTCGATAATGGCCGCTTCGGTTAATTCGTGGGGCACGGCATGAATAAATTCGGTTAAAACGAATATGCCTACTGGTATGCCCATGGCCACGTAGATCGGAACCAGCGCCCAGATCGTATTCAGCAAGCCCAGCATTTTAACCAGTTCTAAGAGGCGGATGGAGGCGATTTTGATGGGGAGCATCATACCGGCTATACAGAAAAAGTACAGGGCCCGGGAAATTTTACCCCGCCAGTTCGCCAGCGCATAACTTGCCAAAGCGCCGGTCAGGAGCAGGATCATAAGGGACAGCGCCACCACGATAAAACTGTTCTTGAAGTAAACCAAAAAATCGCCGTCCGAGAGAACCATCCCATAATTGGCGATATTCCAGTGTTTGGGAAGCCCAAAGGGATTTTGATAGATCGACAGCCGATCTTTGAAGGAGTTTATCACCATCACCCACAGGGGGAAGATCACGATCACGGACCAGATTCCCAAAATGAGGTGAGCCGGGATATGCAGATTTTGCCGTGAAAGCGACGCGCGCTTCATTTAGTCCCTCCCCTGGGTTGCCCGCAGGGTCGGTATGACCCCTAAACAGAGCACCAAAAACGTAATAGTCGCAATAGCCGCTCCCATCCCGGGATCGGGAATCCCCACTGGATGCTGTCCTGCGATGCCCACCCGGTAGAACAGGGTCCCGATAAGGTCCGTGGCATAATTCGGCGCTCCATTGGCGTTCTCCATGGCGAAGACCACGTCAAAGGCATTGAAATTATTAACAAAGGTAAGTATGGCGATCATACCAACCACCGGTTTAATCAGGGGAAGTTTAATATGCCGCCATACCTGTATCGAACTTGCCCCGTCAATCGAAGCCGCCTCAAAGTAGTCTTCGCTGATGTTCCGCAGGGCTGCCACAAACATCATGGTGGGTATACCCATCCATTGCCAACAGGAGACCAAAGACACGCAGATAAGGGCAGTAAACCGGTCCCCCAGCCAGGGACGGATAAGAAAACCCAGGTGCAGTTGCTGCAGAAAAGGACCGCTCCATACCGGATTAAGGAGAAGCTTCCAGAGATAACCCGTTACAAGGATAGCAAGGGTAACCGGTAAAAAAATGACGGTCTGGTAGCATTCCCGGCCTTTCAGGTTTTTGCCGGTCAGCAAGGTAGCGAAGACCATACCCAAACCGTTCTGAACCGCCAAATGGATACAGAAAAAGAAAAAGGTATGCACAAAAGCCCCCCTATACCGTTCAGCGTACTGAGGCACGGTAAAGAGTTTGATAAAATTATCAAAACCGGAAAAACGGCGGCCTATGCCTGCTGAACCAGTATATAAACTTAACCAAAGGGAATTAAGGAGCGGCCAAGCCATAAAGACCACGTAGAACAGCAAGGCCGGCGCTATATAGGGCAGCCAGGTTACTATCGTTCCATTTCCCAGGGCGGAATGCTTTGAAGCCTTTATAGCCATGAGGCCCTCCTTAACAAGACGGTTTAACGGATACCTGCAGCAATAGTCTCCATATCATTGGCCGCCTGCTGCGGGGTCTGCTCGCCTTTCAACACTTTGATGACCGCTTGATTCATCGGCGCATAAAGGTCGAGGAACTTGGGCCAGACAAAACGGGCGTCCGTATCCTTACCCTGGTTGAGGGCAAGGAACTCGTTAGCATGGGGGTCCTCCAGGGTGATGGAAGCGTTAATCATGGGGAAAAAGCCTACAGGCAGCACCTTTGATGCAATCCCCGCGCCTTCGGGTGAGGCAAGCCACGCGAGAAATTCCTGGCATTCCTTGGGATACTTGGTAGCCTTATTGTAGGTTATGGCCATATCAGGATGGAAGGTGATGATCGTAGGCCGACCCCTGGGCGCGGGCATGGCGAAAAGCCCCCATTCAAAAGAAGCGTCCTTATAGACGCCCGCGGTCCATGACCCGTCCATAAACAGCGCCGCTTGCTCGGTGTTAAACAGGGCCTGGGAATCATTGTAGGTAACCGACTCAAAGCCTTTAGGAAGGTATTTGGCTACATCGGCCATTGCCTGAAAACTGGCAACAAAGTTGGAATCGTTCAGTTTCTTTGCCCCCGATTCATACGCGGCCCGATCAGCCCCGCCCCCTACAAAGTTGGGGAGCATACCCAGGTAGAATACCTCCAGAATATCCCATTCATCCGCTACCCCATTGGCCAGGGGAGTATACCCTTTAGCGGCCAGGGTTTCGCAGAGCCCAAGGAAATCTTCCCAGGTCTGGGGAATGGCCAGTCCTTCCTTCTGAAAAATAGTCTTATTGTAGTACACTGCATGGGAAACCGCGGCAAAGGGAACCGCGAAGAGCTTACCCTCAGGGGTCTGCCAAGGGGCAAGGTTAGCCGCGCTGAAATGCTGCGTAACCCCAGGAATGTCGCTGCAATCGGCAAAGTATCCCGCGTTAAACAGCTCCCGGCCCGGCGCGTAACTTCTTGCGTACATCAGGTCCGGCCCCGTACCTCCATCCAACTGCAAACGCAGGGTGGCATTGTAATCCGGCGGGTTGGTAGGCCGGAACTGAATGGTAACCCCTGGTTTCAGCTGCTTGTATTCCGCCAGCAGGCTGTTCATCTGCGCCGTATCATCGGCCCGCCATGATCCCATTACCAGGTTTACCGCCTCGGCCTGCGCATTATCCTGTCCTTTCGATTTCGTACAGCTGGACAGCCCTGCCAGTACGAGTACGAAGATACCCGCGGCCTTCAATGTTCTTTTCATCAATGCAATCCTCCTCCAAAAATGATGCTTATGAGTATATCATAACCCTCTACACCATACCATGAAAGGACCGGTATCGCAATGCCGCATACCCGGATAAATGCATAAAAATGCATATTCCCTTACAAAATAAGGAAGCCCCTAACCCGGCAGCCCGCGAACCATGGGGCGGCGGCCGGGCGTTCCGCGCCCCTTCCTGACATGAGGGCAAAAGTTCCCGGCATAACAACCTCCTTGTTGGCAGCCGTCTACCAGACATTTATAGCCTACAATAAAATCGCTACAGCCATCTATAGAACTTTTATAGCCCACCGTAAAACATCCGCGGACGGCTATGAAAGCTTTATAGCCCACCGTAAAACATCCGCGGATGGCTATGAAAGCCTTATAGCCGTCCGCAAAACCTTTACAGCCGGCTATGGAAGTCTGACAGCCTCCTGCGAAAGTCTTACAGAGGGCTACGAAAACCTGATAGCCGGCTATGAAAATTTGATTATCCGCTGCGGAAAACCCCGGGAGGCGTTTTTTTGTTATATGCCCGATTTTCTGCGGTTGCATTCTTTGCATAACATCTGGCAGTTATCCGCCCTTGTTCTACCGCCTGAATGCCACGGGTCTATGTGGTCGCCTTCCATTTCTTGTATTGCAAAATGCCGGTTGCACGCGGGGCAGATGCCTTTTTGCCGTTCATACGCCTCACGTTTCATGTTGTCCGTGAAGGCGCGGATGTTCAAATGCTTTTCTTTGCCGTCCAGCACAAAGGCGTAAATACCTTTTTTGTTGGTTACGTCATCGTCCTGCATTAAACGGGAAATTTCTTTTTCTAACGCGGCGGAGTCAAGGGGTTTATCCTTGTGGGTATTGTATAAAAAGCCCCAATCAATGCCTTTCATTTCTTTTCGGTAATTGAGGAATGTGCCTTGTGTCCAGGTTATTACCGATTGAAAATATGACCATAATGCAAGTGCGTCAGGGGCGTGCTGATGGTCCGACATATAGTCTTTTATATTGCCGTTGGAAATCCAGTTAAGGGCGGTTTCCAAATACTCCTGCCTTATTGCCGTGCCTTTGAGGTAGTTGTATGCGATTTGAGCCGCAGGACAAGCGGTCTTGCTAAAATATTTTTTCGCGTCCGAGAGCCACGGCCCGGTATAAACGGCGTTCCGTAATTCCTGTTTTGTCAAAACCGCGCCCGCGATATTGACAATTTCAAACCATTTTAATTTTTCCGAATCCCTGCCTTCGCAGAAATATACCATGAGTTCATAATTAAGAATTTGCTCCTGTTCATCATGGGTAAGTGTATGAAAATACTTATTTTCTATTGAAAAATTGTTGTTGACATATTCGCAAATGCTGATAGTGCGTTGCTGCCCATCAAGCACTTCAAAAGAATCTTCCGAATTTTTTACCCAATACATAACATTGAGCGGAAAATTCTGGCGGACAGTATCAATTACTGCGTTCCGCTGTTCGGCATTGTAGACAAATTCCCTTTGATACTTGGGGCGTATGTCGAGTTTGCCGCCGTAACCCGTTACGCCTTCTTCTGCCGAGTTGCGGTAATCTTTTACAAGATCACGAATAGGGATTTTGTGCAAATCAATTTTCATTTACGGTTTCCCGCCTTTCCTTTTAATTAAAATACGGTTATACAATTTTCTGCCATTGACAACTGTATAACATTCATATCCAATCCATCTTGCAGAATTAGCGATACCTACAATTTCAAACTGTTCAGGATTGTATTTGTCAACGAAAGTTATTGGAACCCCCATAACGCCGTTATAATCCGCCGGAATATCAATATACTTGTCAACATTTATTATATCGTAATTGTCATATTTTGGATACTTAACAGGATTGTATTGCCTAAAAAGTTTTAATTCTTCGTGGCGTTTTTTATGGTCTAAATTGGTAAACCACATAATACTCCCCATACTAAAATATTTTTTGCCGTTTTCAACCTTAATTCTTGTTTCAGTTTTAATATCATAATGCGGGGGAACCTGAAACCATTTTGTTCCGCCGTTGTCTATACCAAGCCATATCTTATTTTCTTTTATAAGCGTAAATGTTTCTTTATATGTTAAAGCGTTTTGATTCCCGATTATCAAAAACTTCTTTTCATACTCCATGAGCTGCGCGACATATTCACGAAAAAGGCTAAAGGGCGGATTCGTAACGACTATATCCGCTTCTTTTAGCATTTCTATACATTCTGGGGAGCGAAAATCCCCATCGCCCTCGAGACGGGTCAAGGCGTTCTTCCTGTTTCGTAAAAGGCTTTCAACCAGCGGTAACCCTCTCTCGCCTTCGGCGTTTTCATCAGGTATTTCCGTTATTTCGATTCTGTGCGGATGTTTGGTAGTCTTGTTTTCCGCGCGCTCGTGTTCAAAGAGCGACAACTGCGTATTGGCAATAGGAGAGCCGATGTAGCAACTGGCAAGCAGCTTTTTTAGTCCCAAATGATTGAAATTCAACGCAAAATATTTGAAAAAGTCGCTTTCATAGGGGTCATCGCAGTTGCAAAAAATGGTTTTCTCCTTAAAATGCCCCTTGTAATGGGAACATTCTTTTTCTATATCGTAAATTTGGGTGTAAAATTCGTCATTCTTCGCCCTGCCAGCGGCGTTTAAGGTCTCGTTTCCCATACCACAACTAGAAACCAGCCCCCAATTTTTGTCAAGAGCCTCAAAAATACAAAGCGGTATGATTTTTTGTACTTTTTGTGGTAAAGCCCGGGGGCGGCGGCCGGGCGTATTTCCAGGATCTCCCTCCGGGGTCCCGGCGTCCAATCGCCGCGCTTTGGCGCTGCGGGTTATCCTCCTTTCCGGTCCTGCCGGAATGGAGGGTACCGATTGCAGGTCCCTGTCCATGGATTTTGGGTTACAATCCGTGGATTTTGGGCCGGAATCCATGGATTTTGAGGCGCTGTCCGCGGATTCTGAGGCAGAATCCGCGGATTCTGAGGCGCTGTCCGCGGATTCTGAAGCGCTGTCCGCGGATTCTGAGGCAGTATCCGCGGATTCTGAGGCGCTGTCCGCGGATTTTGAAGCGGAGCGTCCGCTCAAGGAAAGGCGCTGCAACGCCGCATACCCGGATAAATGCATAAAAATACCGCTTCCCTTACAAAATAAGGAAGCCCCTAAAGCAGTAAACCAACGAACTCCACTCAGGCTAGTGCTTGACTAAGGTTTGGCGGGGAAACTTATTTAAATACGATTTTGTCTTTATCCGCGGTTATTTCCGTCTTTATTTCACTGATAGGCACCCATTGGATTAAAAAGGATATTTCATTGTTGAATTTATATACCGGCCTGCCATCGCTCTGATCCAGATAGGGAGACAGGGTGATACCCAGCTTGGCATCCCAATCCCCCAGGTGATGGACCAGATTCAGTCTGAAGGATTTTAACTTGAACCCCGAACTCCTGCGCAGGGCGTCATCATCAAACCGAAAGGAATTAAAGAGATCCACCAGCCAGTTTTGTTCTCCCGGCAGTTCCACCGGCAGATCAAAGAAAGGCAGGTTTTGATAATACCGGAAGATCACCGCGTTCTCCGAGATGGTGTTCAGAGATACATCAAGAAAATGGGATATCCCCAGGGTAAGCCCCATAGTAAAGGAATACCGGGAATAGGTATACCGCTGTAAATCAAGGGATAAATTGGAATTAACATTCAAGGATAAGGAAAGCCGTTTGTTCCACAGGCGCTCCTTTTTCACGGTTTTGGTATAGACCAGCCTGAAATCCCGGGGATGCAAGGTCTCTTCCGCTGGAGACTGGACCCAGCCCGTAGATTCCAGGGTATAGGTCCGGGACCGGAGGGCCGTATATGAAGCGGAGAGTCCGCCCCAGGAAAGGCTGGTGGTAAAATTGGTAAATTCCTTGAGTTCCGGATCATAGGTTATCTGCTGCCCCAATGAACCCGCGGCATTCGTCCCAAACCGGAGGGTTTCGGTAAAATACACCGGTTCAAAGTGCCGGTTCTCCGCGTCATAGGGTTCCAGTATTTTTCCCCGCAGCGTCGTTTCAGTGAACCAGACCCTAAACGCCGCATTTCCTGCCAGGGTGGTATCCTCTGGGGGTATATCCGCGGTAATCGTCAGATTCTGGGTCTTATCCATAACCGATGCAACCATATTCGCCGCAGCCTGATGGGCGGTGAGATCTTCTTTATCCCATTTGCCCTGTTGTATCTCCCAGGAAGGATCCGTACTGGTACCGTCAAAAACGCTCTTCGCCAAAAGCCCTTTAAGGCTGTACTGAACATTGGTATTCCCCCAGATAGGGTTGGAATAGAAGGGTTTTACCGTGGTGGAAAAATCGTAGGAGGTGGTAAAAAAAGTGGCGTTATAGGTCCTTAAACGGGCGTTATCCAGGGCTGAAGCGGTGCTGAATTCTTCTGCTTCTTCGTTAATATGGGTATATCCCTGCCATTGGCCGTTACCGGTGAAGTGCAGCGCGCTGGTATACAGACCGGTTTCCGGCTGGCTCAGGGTAAAGCCCAGGCTTCCGTTGCTTCCAAAGCTGGTTAAAACCGAGGAAACTTCCTGCCAATCAATCGCTTCCCGTTCAGGCCAATTCTGGAGGGAAGAGCGGTATTGTAATTCTGAAGCGCCCGTAGGGGCAAAGCGGTAATCCAGCGCCAAGCGGGGCCCCCCGCTTCTGGGGATAGCAAACTGTTGGGATAGGATCGGGGGAGTTATCTGTTCCACAGGGCTCGGATTATCCGCAACTTTTTCGGATTCCTCTGGCGCTTCCCAAGGAGAACGGGGGGTACCTATGCCCTGGAAGGGATCCGGCGCTTCCGTACCGGTCTTGGCTGGGGAACCGGTCTTAGGGCCTCCCAAGGTCAGGGGCGTTCCCGCGATGGAAGCGCTCACCGAATACAGGGTTACTTTATCGGGAAAGAAAAAGACCCGCTCCGGGGAAGCAGGAGAAGCGGCGGATACCTGGGCAGAGGTCCTCGTCCGAAAGGACAGGGAGGTACTCAAACTGGAAACTGAAAAAGAGGAGATATAGGGATTAAGGGCCGTAACCGAAGGCGTGATAGCGCCGCTCAGCCGCCATTCATAGGATCCTAATGCTGACGCGGCCGCAGCCTCCTCCTCCTCGCTCTCCCCCTTGAGAAAGGAAACCCAATCCATGACTTCACTCCGGTCCAAGAAGTCCTGATCCACGAAGGGGTCCGCATAAAACGGGAAAACCCAGGTAAAGGAGCCGTATTTTCCGGACAAGGAACCCTTGGTATTCAACCGGTACCGGAAGGGGAATACCTGGGAAAAGAAATAGGCCTTGTTCCATTCGTCTGATCCGTCATACTGGGCAAAGGGAGAATATCCTGAGTTGAGTTGGTAGATGGTACGGGTAAACCCAAGCCCTGAGGAGAGCTCCATGCCCCCAAAAACGCCCTTCCGGGGAAGGATCAATTCGGTTCCCAGGTAGGTTCCTAAGTTCGCATACGCGTCAAACAGCAGGGAAAGCCGGGTGTCGTTGGGATCCCGGGACTTACGGCCGGTACTGCGGAGGAAGAGGCCCTGCCGGGTCTTTTCCATATCAGCGCTGCTGCCCAGTATCTTGGAGATGGAACTTTCCGATGCAGGGTCGGTTTTAGGCCGGCCCAAGAGATAGGTGGTGGTCTGTACAAAGTTGCCCTCCCGGGAACGGGTGCCCATCACCGGATGGAAGATGATCTCGTCTGCAGGAAAATAAAAAAAGGGGATATACAACAGCGGTATTTCCCCGACCTTTAAGACCGCACTCAACACCGCCCAATCCGAACCAGGCAAGAGCCAGAGCTTGTAGGCCTGCAGGGACCACAGGGCTTCAGGGTTCTTGGCGTTTGAAACGGTCGCGCTGGTCATAATGGTTACTTCTTCGTCACTGCGGGAGATAAGGGTTCCTGCAAACTCATAGGCGGTGGTGTTATCGGTAACGGATTTTTCTGTAACCCCTCCCACAAAGATACTGGACCAATTATCCAGATTCACCGTGATAGACGCTCCCTTAAAGGTCTCGATGGTATCCCCTGTTTCTTTTCGGTATTCCACCCCTCCAGAAGCGCTCATCACATTACGGGTCCGGTTGTAGAGGATCTCCCCGGCGCTGATCCGGTGTACCGCATCTTCCTCTTTGAGACTCACCACCACATTCCCCCGCAGCCGGGCATATTCCTCATCTACCACCTCCAGGGTAAAGTATTCGGTACTCCGCGCAGATTCAATCGTGATAATGGTTTGCTTCTTGGGTTTTGGGGATCCCTCCGCGGGTTCCGGTTCTGCCTGAACCGGCTGGGGAAGGGGCAGGGTAAAGTGCCTGCGGATCCGGTTGGCCAGTTCCTCCTTGGTTCCGCCTTCGCTTAACCCGAGACTCCGGCACCATGCGGCAAGTTCCGGCAAGGAGGAGGTCTTAATATCCATTTCCAGGATCTGCTGTTCCGGGCTTGGGGATTCCACCGGGGGATCAGAAACCCCGGTAAGATCACGGGGCGGCGATTCATCCTGCACGGTTTCTGGGTCTGCCTGGGTTTCAGATGCGGGCACCCCCTCCTGGTCTGCCTGGGCCTCAGATGCAGGCGCTCCCTCCTGGGCATACAAGGAACCGCTTAACCCAAGCAAAAGGAGAAGCCCAAGCTGTACCCGTCCCAGAACCCGGAGCAAGAAACAAGAAACCCTTTTCCTTCGGCTCCACTGGCTGCCCCGCACCACCCCGTCCATGCTTACTTCCCGGCGATTTCCAGGAGTCCTGCTAGGGCTAGGGGTTCCTCAGGTATTCCCATGGCACGGAGTTTCCCCGGGGCTGCTTCGGCCCGCTGGATCAGCTGTTCATCGTCTATCTGTTTTATAGCTCCTTCCATGGCGTTTACCTCTGGAGATTCAGTATAGGGCGAATATAGTTTCCGCTGCAATCCTGGGATTAAGCGCCAGAAGCGGTTGACGCAGGTAAGCATCGTCCTATCCCGGAGAGGCGCTTGAAAATCCGGTTGAAAACCTGAAAGATTTCCCGGTCAGCGCCGGTCCAACAGGTCTTTGATGTACTGGCCGGTATAGGAACTGGTATGCGCGGCTACTGCTTCAGGAGTACCGGCGACAAGGAGTTCCCCTCCCCGATCTCCTCCCTCAGGGCCTAAATCAATGAGATGATCCGCCTGCAGCAGTACATCCAGGTTATGCTCGATCATCACCACGGTATTGCCCTGATCCACCAGGCGCTGAATCACCTCCATAAGCTGCTTCACATCCGCAAAATGCAGGCCCGTGGTGGGTTCATCCAGCAGGTAGAGGGTTTTACCGGTGGAACGCTTGGAAAGTTCCAGGGCGAGTTTCACCCGCTGGGCTTCCCCGCCGGAAAGGGTGAGGGCTGATTGGCCGAGCTTAACATACCCCAGACCCACCGAGAGGAGGGTGCTCATCTTTCGGGCAATGTGAGGTATATGGATAAAGAAGTCCGCGGCCTCCTCAATAGTCATGTCCAACACGTCCGCAATGTTCTTACCCTTATACCGGATTTCCAGGGTTTCTTTGTTGAAACGCCGGCCATGACACACATCACAGGTAATATACACATCCGGGAGGAAGTTCATCTCGATCTTGATGGTCCCGTCTCCCTGGCAGTGCTCACATCTTCCCCCCCGGACATTAAAGGAAAACCGGCCGCTCTTGTAACCCCGCATTTTTGCATCGGGAAGGCTGGAGAAAAGGTCCCGGATTCCTGAAAACACCCCCACATAGGTGGCTGGGTTGGACCGGGGGGTCCGGCCAATGGGACTCTGATCAATATCGATCACCTTATCAATTAACTCCGCTCCTTCGAGCTTTTTATAGGCTCCTTCCGGGCGGCTGGTATGGTGCAGCCGGTTTGCCAGAGCCGGGTAGAGCACATCCGAAAGGAGCGTCGATTTCCCCGAACCAGAGACCCCGGTGATACAGGTGAAGACCCCCAGGGGTATGGCTACATCGATCCCTTTCAGGTTATGCTCCTTAACTCCGGTAAGGCGTAAAAAGGTCCCTTTTCCCTGCCGGCGTTCAGCAGGTATGTCCATGGTGAGTTTCCCTGCCAGGTACTGGCCGGTGAGGCTCTCTTTGACCTGCATAAGTTCCTGCGGGGTCCCCTGGCCCACCACCGCGCCGCCATGAACCCCCGCGCCGGGCCCTAAGTCCACGATGTAATCCGCGGTACGGAGGGTTTGCTCATCGTGTTCCACCACGATGAGGGTATTCCCCAGGTTCCGCAGGTACAAGAGGGTGTCAATGAGCCGTTGGTTATCCCGCTGATGCAGACCAATGGAAGGCTCATCCAGGATGTAGAGGACCCCCACCAGGCTGGAGCCTATCTGGGTGGCCAGCCGGATCCGCTGGGCTTCCCCTCCTGAGAGGGTCCCGGCCTTGCGTTCCAGGGTGAGGTACTCAAGCCCCACGTTCTTCATGAACCCCAGCCGGGCACGGATCTCCTTCAATATTTGGGAAGCTATCTGTTTTTCCGTCTCGCTGAACTGGACCGCATCGAAAAAAGCCAGGGAATCGGTTACTGAAAGGCTGGTCAGTTCCCAGATATTGAGGGCCCGGCGGCCCGTTCCTCCCAGGGTTACTCCCAGGACCTCGGGTTTCAGCCGCTTGCCCCCGCAGTCCTCACAGGGCTTTTGGCTCATAAACTTTTCAAGCCATTCCTTAATCCCTGGGGATTGGGTCTCCAGGTAGCGGCGTTTCAAGTCTTCCAGCACTCCCGGAAACTTTACCCGGTACTCAAAACGGCCGGTCTTATCCCGGTTCTCATAGCTTATGTCGATCTCTTCTTTAGTGCCATAGAGGATGGCATCCAGGACCTTTTTGGGGAGTTCCTTCAAGGGGGTGTCCAGGCTGAACCGGTAATGCCGGGCAAGGCTCTCAAAGCGGCTGCGGTGCCATGCGGAGTCCGGGTTATAAGGCACGACCCCTCCCTGATTAAAGGAAAGGGACCTATTGGGGATCACCAACTGGGGGTCAAACTCCAGTTTCGCGCCCAGACCTGAACAGGCAGGACAGGCTCCGAAGGGGTTGTTGAAAGAGAACAGCCGAGGCTGAAGCTCCGGGATAGAGACGCCGCAGTCTGGGCACGCGTTTTTTTGGCTGAAAAACCGTTCTTCCTCTCCTCCTGGGCCCTGGATAAGGAGCAGGAGGATCCCTTCCGATGCCTGGAGCGCGGCCTCCACGGATTCGGCAAGCCGGGAACGGATATCCGGGCCAATCACCAGCCGGTCAACCACGATCTCAATGGTATGCTTCTTCTGCTTATCCAGCTTAATGGGAGGCCCGTCGTCGAAGTTCACCATAAGCCCGTCTATCCGGGCCCGGGCAAAACCCGCCTTCCGCGCGTCTTCGAGGATCTTCTGGTGTTCCCCCTTCTTACCCCGGATCACCGGAGACAGGAGTTGAATCCGGCTTCCCCGGTCCAAGGCGAGGATCGTGTCGATGATCTGATCCACCGGCTGTTCACGGATGGCTCTGCCGCACTGAGGACAATGGGGCGCCCCGATCCGCGCATAGAGGAGCCGGTAATAATCGTAAATCTCTGTAACCGTTCCTACGGTAGAACGGGGGTTGCGGTGGGTGGTTTTCTGTTCTATGGAAATAGCCGGAGAAAGTCCCTCAATGTAGTCCAGGTCGGGCTTGTCCATACGGCCCAAGAATTGCCGGGCGTATGCGGAAAGGCTCTCCACATAACGCCGCTGCCCTTCGGCAAAGATGGTATCGAAAGCCAGGGAACTTTTACCGGATCCTGAAAGGCCGGAAATGACGATGAGTTTATCCCGGGGCAGATCCAGGTTGATATTTTTCAGGTTGTGCTCCCGGGCTCCTCTGATAACGAGTTTATCCATTTTCTCCATTTTCTTCATAAGGCTACAGCATACCGGGAAGGTCTCCCTAACGCAATAAGCCCTGAGATCCCCCCAGGGCAACAGCACTTACTTTTTCGTGATAGGATACGAGGCCAAAAGACCATGACGGAGGGGAAGATGGAGCTATCAGAAAAAGCGGTACAGCGGATAAAAGAGAATCTTGGGGAGATACCGGACCCGAGGAGGCAATGGGGGTATATACGGCATAAGCTCATAGACCTGCTGGTCATCGGGCTGTGTTCGATCATAACCCGGGGGAAAGGGTTTGACGAAATGGAGGAAATGGGCCGGGACCGGGAGGAGTGGTTCCGGCAATTTCTGGAGCTTCCGCACGGCATACCGGACGAGGACACGTTTCGTCGGCTGTTTGAACGGCTGAATCCGGGGGAACTGATGAAATGTCTGCAAAGCTGGCTGGGGGGGATGAGGGAGGCCGGCGGGCGGCAGGTGGCGATAGACGGGAAGACCATCCGCGGGAGCGGGAAGGAAGGGGAACATAAGGCGGTACATATAGTCAGCGCCTGGGTGAATGAAAACAACCTGGTACTGGGACAACTGGCGACGGAAGAGAAAAGCAATGAAATAACGGCGATTCCGGAGTTGTTAGACCTGATAGACGTGAGCGGGGATACGATAACGATAGACGCGATGGGGTGTCAGAAGGAGATCGTGAAGAAGATACGGGCAAAGGGGGCTGATTATGTGCTTGCGGTGAAGGAAAACCAGCCGGTTCTGTACGGGGAAATCAGGGAATACTTTGCCTATCTGGATGAGCGGCAGACGAAAGAACTGCCTGAGGACGTGTGGGAAAGCGGGGTAGAGAAAGGCCACGGGAGGATAGAACAGCGGCGGGTACGGACGGTCACGGACATCGGGTTTCTCAGCGGGAAGAAGGACTGGAAGGACCTTGCCACCGTTATAGAGGTTCGGGGAAGGCGGACAGCGGGGGATGAAACGAGTGTTACGGAGCGGTACTTTATCAGCAATAAGGATATACCGGCGGAAGAGTTTGGGAAGGACATCCGGGGGCATTGGGGGATAGAGAACGGCCTGCACTGGATGCTTGATGTGAACTTCGGGGAAGACGGATGCCGTGCGCGGAAAGACAATTCCCCGAAAAACCTGAACATTCTGAGGAAGGCAGCGATCTCGCTGCTTCGGGCTGTTGACGGGGGGAAACGGGTAAGCGTCAAACGGAAAATGCTCAGAGCCAGCCTTGTCCCGGATTTCCTTCTCAAGGCGTTGTTCGGCAAGTAAGTGCTGTTGCCCTGCTTAGCATGGCTTTTTGATACTTTGAATTCCTGGTATCATGGTAGTGGTGAAGAGAGCGGTAAAGGGATCAGTGGAGAGAGTGGCCGGAATTTCGGCGCCGTCTGTTTTTTTAAGGGTTTATTTGAACCGCCGCCTGCTGCCCCACGCCCGCCGCTGTATCGCCTCGATTCTCTACAACTTCTTCTTCTGCCAGTACCGGGCCGCCCTGGCCCGCGCCTTCAGGACAAAACGGCAAATCCCCGTTTCCGCGGTGGATCACGAACTGGACGGCCTTATCCCCTTCTACCCCGGCTGGATCGGCGTCTATCTGGACTTTGTGGGCCTGTGGGTGCGGATGATCGGGTTCCTGCTCGGACGTTTCGGCGAAAGGGCCTGGGACGCGGCGGCGGGATTTATGGATTCCATGAGCGAACTGTACCGCTTCGCGGGGAGGATCTACCAAAAGAACCTTTCCACCACGGAGCGGCCCTTTTACATCGGGCGGCCCCGCTTCCTGCTGCTGCACATCTTCGATCCCCATTTGATGTGCATCCCCAGCCTCCACGTCATGGTGGTGATCCTTACCTACACCCGCTTCGCGCGGGCCCTGGGGGAGTTGGGGGCGCCGGGGGAACTGAACGGCGACTGTTCCCGGTGGGCCGGGGAGTGCCGCCGCGGGGCCCTGGACATTACGGAGGCGATCCTCTACGTCAAACAGCACAGCGTGAACTGCGTAGCCGCGGCCATGTACGCCATGACCTGCTTTGACCGGACCGGCTTTCCCCCGGAGGAGGCCGAGGACTTCGCGTCGCGGCTTTTTCGGGACGGCGGCCCCCAAACGGCCGCGCTGCCCCGGATCGGCGGGGAGGAGGCGGAGACGATCCGCGCCTACATCCTGGAACTCTACCGGCGCTTCCTGGCCCGGGGAGAGGAGGGAGAGGGCTGGGAAAAACCCCTGCTGGACTTCCTGAAGGCCCGTGACAACGGCGTCCTGTAAGCCCGGTTTTAGTTTGAACTGCCGGACGCCGAGATCTGCCGGGCGCCGGGAAGGGCGGCGTCGATGAAGGCCCGCCAGAGCCCGTCGATTTCCGGCGGCGGGGCCTCGACGCGGACGACGCGGTCCCCCCCGGCGGGGTCGGGAAAGGCCAGAGCCCGGCAGTGAAGCCGGATGCCCCGATCGCCGCGCCGCGCCCCGTATTTCAGGTCCCCCTTGATCGGAAGCCCGGCGCGGGAAAGCTGGGCGCGGATCTGGTGGTGACGCCCCGTAACAAGCAATATCTCCAGGAACAGGTAATGCTCCCCCCGGCCCAAAACCCGGTAGCGGAGGACGCCGCGCTTCCGGCCCGGACCGTCTTCGCCGCGGGCAAGGACGCGGTTCCCCCTCCCCGTCTCCAGCCAGTGGACCAGCTCCACCCACGCGGAAGGGTCCGGCGGGGCGAAACCCGGCGGAACCCGGTCCCACGGAACGGAGCCCGGCGGGACCGGGTTTTCGGAAGCGGCGCTTTTCCGGGGCGCCCCGGCAATCCCCCAGTAGAGTTTTTCCACCCGGCCCGGGGTCCTGAAGCAGTCCCCCAGGAAGCCCAGGGTTTTGGGGTTCCGGGCAAACAGGACGCAGCCTGAAACCGGCAGGTCCAGCCGGTGGGGGGCGGCGGGGAGGAAGGGGCCGCCCAGTTCGTCCCGCAGGGCCCGGGGCAGATCGACGACTCCGTCCCGGGGGGAGGCCAGGGCCTCGACCGATTCACCGGGGACCTTGTTCAGCGCCAGGTAGTCGTCGTGGATTTTTACGATACGGTCCCTCAGGCTCATCGTCCATGCCCTCCGGTAATTGTCCGCGGATTGCGGATTTAGGGAATCTCCGGGCGAAACTGGAGAAGCCCCAGGCGTATCTTTTCCGCGATGATCCGGGCCGCGGCTTCCTCAAGGCGGGGGCGGCTCAGGGTCCCCTGTTCCAGGGCGGCCAGGATGGCCCCGCGGAGCTTCCGCAGGCCGGAAGGCCAGGCCATCACCATGTCGGCCCCCGCCGCCAGGGAGAGGACCGCCGCCTCCTCGGGCGGCATGCGGGAAGCGGCGGCGGCCATCGAAAAATCGTCGGCCAGAACGATGCCCGTAAAGCCCAGGTCCTCCCGGAGCCGGCGGCCGATAAGCGCCGGGGAAAAACTCCCGATGCGCTCCGCGTCCCAGGCGGGGACCAGCGCGTGGGACACCATGATCCCCGTCAGGTGGGGGGCCCCCCCGCCGCCGGCAAGGGCCGCGAAGGGCCGTACCGCCTGTTCAAGCTCCTCCGGGCTCCAGGAAAGAACCGAAACGCCCCGGTGGGGGTCCGCGCCGGAGTTGCCGGGGAAGTGCTTTGCCACACAGCCCAGCCCGGCCCGCTCCATGCCCCGGATATAGGCCGCGGCGGCGGCGGCGGTAAAAGCGGCGTCCCCGCCGAAGCTCCGGTCCCCCAGAAAGAGGCGGTTGTCGTCGTTCAGGGGCTCCGCCACCGGGGCCAGGACCAGGGTAACCCCCAGGTCCCGGATCTCCACCCCCGATTCGTAAGCCGCCGCCTCCAGCGCGGCAAGGGCCGCCCCGGTTCCCTCTTTTTCCGCCAGCTCCCCCCACGAGGCGGCGGCGGGCAGGCATCCGATCCCCGGCCCGAAGCGGTGTACCTGCCCCCCCTCGTGATCGACGGCGATAAAGGGGGGAAGGGCCGCGCCGGCCCCCCCCTCCCCGGCGTTTTTCGCGGCGGCGGACCCTGTCGCGGAGCCGGTTGCGGACCCTGTCGCGGCGGCGGCCACCAGGTCCCGGCACTCGCCGATAAAAGCGCGGACCTTGTCCGGGGGGCTGTCGAGGTTGTACCTGAACAGCATGAGGGCCCCGGGGGGACAGTCCTCCAGGAGCCGCCTCATGTCCCGGTCCAGACCGGACTTTCCGTCCACGCCGCTCATGATCACCTGGGAGGCAAGCGCGGCGTCGTCAAGCGACGCGGCGATACGGGCGGCTTCCCGGAGCGCGTCCCCGGAAATTTCCCAGGCCCCGGGTCCCGCGGCCGCCAGAGCGTTGATAAGCAGACAAAGAAGCCGTCTTCCCATTCACCCTATTATACCGCTAATCTCGTGAGTGTATCAGCCGGAACAGGCCCGGCTAAAACGGAGCGCCGCGGACATGTCCCTTAACTGGAAAGAAATAGACCTTGTCCTCTCAGAACTGGAACTGGAGGGCTGCCAGATTCAGAAGGTCCTGCAGAGCGACTTCGACGTTATCGCGCTGCGGGTCTACGGCAGGGGCCGCGGCAAAACGGTGCTTATCTCCCTGAGCCCCGGGGCCTGCCGGATCCACGAAACCTTCCGGGCCTTTCCCAAAAGCGACAAACCCCTGCGCTTCGCCGAATTCCTCAACTCCCGGATCACCAATGGCCGGATAGAGGAGGCGGTCCAACTGGGGGACAACCGGATCGCGCGGCTCCGGGTGCGGCAGGGGAAGAACCTCTACCGGCTCTACATCCGGCTCTGGTCCAACGCGGCTAACGTCATCGTCACCGGGGAGGACGGGATCATCCTGGACGCCATGCGGCGGCTCCCCCGGCGGGGGGAACAGACCGGCGGCCGCTACGCGCCGGAAGAAACGATGGCCGAAACGGCGCCCGGCGTCAGGCGGGAATACCGGATCCGGGACTTTCCGCCGGAACCGCCCGAGGGGGGCGGGGATCGCCCGTCAAACGAGGGGGAGCGGTCGCCGAATGACCGGGGGCGGTCATTGAACGACCGGGAGCGGTCGTTTAACGGGAAACTCGACGATTTTTACGCCGAACAGGGGGGAAACCTCTCACTGGAATCCCTGCGGGAGCAGGTAAGGCGGAACTGGGAGGGCAAAATAGGCCGCCTTTCGGCCTCCCTTGAAAAACTAAGGGCCAAGAGGGCGGACTTCGCCTCCGCGGAACAGCTTAAACAGTACGGGGACATCATCCTGGCCAACCTGGACCGGATCGCGCCCGGCGAGCGGTGGCTGGAGGCGGAGAATTTTTACAACGGCGAGCGGGTCCGCATCCGGCTGGAGGAAGGCGACGGCCCCGCCCAGGCGGAGCGCTACTACGAGCAGTACCGCAAGGCGAAGCGGGGGCTGGAGGACCTGGGAAGGGAAATCGGGAACGGGGAGGCGGAACTCGCGAAGCTTGAGGGGATCATGAACGCCCTCCTTTCGGAGACCAACCCCCTGGCGCTGCGGAAGATCATAAAAACCGGCGGCGTAAAGGCCGCCCCGACGCTGTCGAAGGACCGGAAACGGCCGGGACTTTCGTTCAGGCGGAACGACTGGCTTATCATCGTGGGCAGGGACGCGGCGGAAAACGACGCCCTTCTGCGCCGTCACGTAAAGGGCAACGACCTGTGGCTCCACGCCAGGGATTATCCCGGCTCCTACGTGTTCATCAAACAGCGGTCCGGCAAGACCGTGCCCCTGGAGATCCTGCTGGACGCGGGGAACCTGGCGATTTTTTACTCGAAGGGCCGCGGCAACGGCGAGGGGGACCTTTTCTACACCCCGGTAAAGTACCTGCGCCGGGCCAAAGACGGCCCCAAAGGGCTGGTCCTTCCCACTCAGGAAAAGAACCTCCACGTCAAAGTGGACGCGGAACGGCTGCGGGAACTGGAGTACTGCCGCGTGGAAAAAGCGCAGGGCCCCCCGCCCGGCTAAGGCGCGCTTAAATTTACGGTTTTAACCGGGCCGGGATGGCGCGGCCGGTTCCGCCTTAAGGCCGCGCCCGGTTTTGAACGATACGGAACCCCGTGACGCTTCCGCCGGTACGGGCCCAGCCGGTTCCGTAGCTGTTGGCCACGGCGTAGCCGTTGAGCACCGGTTCTACCGGGACGCGGCGCATGTCGGTTATATGCAGCGTATTTTGTATCAGTTCGGCTTCCCAATAGCTTGGCAGACGGTAACCGTTGTTGTTCAGCTTCTTTACGTTGTCCCAAAAACCGACGCCGGCGGCAATGCTATCGGTCAGGTCTCCATGAAAACGCGCGCTTTTCAAGACCATGCCGTTTCCGTCAACATAGCAAGGCGGCAGGTTCAGGTACTCGCTCAGGGCGTTGCACCACACCAGGGCGCTTTGGGTGTCGACGTCGTACACTTCCCCGGCGTCGTTGACGCGCCCGTTCCGGGTAAACACGTAGCCCCGGTCCAGGGCCCATTCCTTTACCTCGAACCACAGGTCAAAGGGAACGGCGGTTTCGCTCATCGAAAATGGCTCGAAGATCTCGTCCCGCCTGGTGTCTTTAAGGGGATCGTTCAGCGCGAACTGCCTGCGCCGGTCCAGCACGGGGATCATGGCGAGGCTTCCGGCGGGGGCCGGAGTTTCGGGGGAATCGTCCCGCGCCGCGGACGGAACCCGCGCCGCGGACAGGTCCGGCGGATAGGGCGCGGCGGGGTTTAGCGCGGGGTTCGGCGAAGTAAGGGCGGAAACGCGGGGACCGGGGGGGACGTCGAAACTCTTCTGGCCCTGTATCCGGGCGGTTTCCACGTCGATTGCCCGCACCCGCAGGCGGTAGAGTTCTGCCAGGGGGGTTATGGAACCGGAGACAATGGTCCCGGCGCCCAACTGTTTTCCGATGGCCCGTGCCGTTTCGTCGCTCACCTCGCCCGAAAACTGGAAATCCATCTCCTGCCGGATAAGGTCAAGGTTCTGCCGGTCAACCACCGTGTAGAGGCCGTCGTTCACCGTGTTTTCGATGAGCCCTTCGATAACGTATTCGGAGAGGGCCGGATACTCCGACTGGAAGTTGAGGAACACGATCTTAACGTCCCGGTCGAGTCGCCCGTTAAGGTAATCCGACGCTTCCCGGATAACGGCGTCCAGCCGGTCCGCGCCGGGCGCGGGGCCGCCGGCGCAGGACAGGAGGACAAGGAAAAGAGAGACGACAACAAGTCCCGGATTTTTCAGGTTCACGGCGGTTTCACCTCCATTAGGGCCCGCGGGCCTTATAAAAACACCTTCCAGTTGTCCCGGTAAAGGTTCGCCAGTTTTTTCAGTTTTCCAAGGGGAATAACCTTTCTGTTCCCGCCTTTCCAGACAAGAGTTCCGCCCTCAAGCTCCCCGTGTTTTTTCTCAATGTCCTTTGAGGGGACAACATACACTTCGGGAACCAGGGAGGGGTCCTCCATTTTGCCCAGGAACGAAACGAACACATAGTAATGGCCGCCGTTTACGGTGACGCCGTTGTTAAAGGGAAAACCGCTGGCGCCCTTTATGCCCTTTACGTCGATGGTCAGGGCCCTGTCGCCTTTCCACACCAGAATATCAACGGCCTTTTTATTGCCCAGGGTCAGCAGCGCGTTCACGCCCAGCCGGTGCAGCACGGACAGCACGTAAAATTCAGAGGCCAGATTGGTCCTGTTCCCTTTTTCTCCCATCATATTGCTCCTTCGCGGCCCCGCGGCCGCCTGTCCTGGCCTAGCAGCCTGTTGCACTTGTGGATTTTTTGCATATTCATGCAAAAAATCCCGATAAATGGGCATACTTTGGGAGTTTGTAAGGTATAAATATTCATTTCATGAATATTTATACAATTTTATGCGCGAAGCGCAACAAACTCCTAGCCGAGCCCGTACCTATCTATACCGTCCTTGCAAGGGAGTAGTCCAGAAGGCATCAGAACCAATGCTCGCCGTTGCCGGGAAGCTCACGCTGGTCAAGGCGCTACAACCGTAGAAGGCGCCGCTGCCGATGTTCGTCGCCGCCGGAAAGCTTACACTGGTCAAGGCGTCACATGCGCGGAAGGCCCCCTCGCCAATGCCCGTCACCAGCGGAAAATCCACCGTGGTCAAGGCGCTATACCGGAAGGCCCAATTGCCAATGCTCGTCGCCGCCGGGAAGCTCACGCTCGTCAGGGCGTCACAATC